>DOMW01000226.1:0-149 GCA_003510345.1 Clostridiales bacterium
ACCACTTCCTTGATCCCCGCGACGCCCGCGCGTTTTGCCGCAAGCTCGCCCACCATTTTCGCCGCTTCGCTCTTGGATTTGTCCTTGAGCTTGCCCTTAATGTCACCGTCCAGTGTCGAAGCGGAAGCCAGCGTCGTTCCCTTCACGTC
>DOMW01000226.1:273-5343 GCA_003510345.1 Clostridiales bacterium
CTTTGCCTTCCTTGCGGATGATCACTTCGCCGACATATTTGACGCCCTTGCCTTTATACGGCTCCGGCGGGCGTTTGCTGCGGATATTCGCGGCAACCTGCCCCACCCGCTGCTTGTCAATGCCCTTTACGATGACCTTGTTCGCGTCCGGCACTTCAAATGTAATGCCGTCCGGCTGTTCAAACTCCACCGGGTGCGAATACCCAAGGCTTAAGACCAGCTTTTTGCCTTGCAGCTGCGCGCGGTACCCCACGCCCACGATCTCAAGCGTCTTTATAAAACCGTCCGAAACGCCCACGACCATATTATTGAGAAGCGCCCTCGTAAGGCCGTGCAGCGCCCGTATATCTTTCTGCTCGGAAGAACGCGAAAGCGTGATCACGCCGTCCTTTTGTTCAAGTGTTATCTCTTTGCTGAATTTCGCGGTCAGCTTGCCGCCCTTGCCAGCCACGGCCACGTCGTTATCCGGAGAAATATCCACCGTAACGCCGTTCGGAACAGTAATTGGCAGTTTTCCTATTCTTGACATGATTTACTCCCTCCAATTACCATACGTAAGCGACGACTTCACCACCAACGGACTCGCGCCTTGCCTGCGCATCTGTCAAAAGCCCCTTGGATGTGGAGATGATCGCTATCCCAAGCCCATTTAAAACCTTCGGGATCTTATCGTGGCGCGCATAAACGCGCAGTCCCGGTTTGGATATCTTTTTCAGGCCGGAAATGACCTTCTCGCCACCCGGGCCATACTTCAATCTGATTTTCAGCGTGCCCTGGATACCATCGTCAATAAACTCGCAGCTCTTGATAAAGCCTTCCTGCAGCAATATCTGGCCGATGGCTTTCTTCATATTCGACGCTGGAACGTCTACTGTATCATGCTTTGCTGTTATCGCATTACGGATGCGTGTAAGCATATCCGCTACAGAATCTGTAACCGGCATAATCTTTCCTCCTTGTCTTCCGCGGCCGCTGCCGCTTCCCGCGCGCCGCCCGCTTTCGGGCTTCGCCTGGTTTTCTTTCAATAACCGCCGCCTGCTGATTTTACCAGCTTGCTTTTCTCACACCGGGTATCTGGCCGCGGTACGCAAGCTCACGGAAGCAAACACGGCACACGCCGTACTTCCTCAAAACAGAGTGAGGCCTGCCGCAAATACGGCACCTTGTATAGTTCCTCGTTGAAAACTTCGAACCTCTCTGCTGTTTTAAAATCATGCTCTTCTTTGCCATGGATACGTCTCCCCTCTTTACTGCGCAAACGGCATCCCCATACGGGATAGCAGTTCCCTTGCTTCTTCGTCCGTACCGGCCGTCGTCACCACGATGACGTCCATGCCGCGGATCTGGTCGACCTGGTCATATTCCACTTCCGGAAATATCAGTTGCTCTTTAAACCCCATCGCAAAGTTTCCCCTGCCGTCAAACGATTTCGCGGAAAGCCCCCGGAAATCGCGCACACGCGGGATGGCAATCGAAATCAGCTTGTCGATGAATTCATACATCCTGTTGCCCCGAAGCGTCACCTTCGCGCCGATCTTCATGCCTTCGCGTACTTTAAAGTTCGCGACCGATTTTTTCGCGGTGGTCACCACCGGCTTCTGCCCGGCAATCACCGTAAGGTCGGCGATACCCGATTCGAGCGCTTTGGGGTTATCCTTCGCGTCGCCCATACCCATGTTTATCACAACTTTTTCCAGCCTGGGCACCTGGTTGACATTGCCATAAGAGAATTGCTGCATCATCGCGGGCACAATCTCTTTTTTGTATGTATCCTTTAATCTTGGCATACCCTATCCTCCCTTCGCTCAAAGCTCGGCGCCGCATTTTTTACAAACACGTATTTTTTTGCCGTCTTCCACTTTATACCCAACGCGGGTCGCTTTGCTGCATTTACCGCACACCACCATCACGTTCGACGCGGCAAACGGCGCTTCCTGCTTTATAATGCCGCCCGGTTTTGTCGCGCTCCTGGGCTTTTTGTGCTTTGTCACCATATTCACGGCTTCCATCACCACTTTGCCGTCCCCCGGAAGCACGCGCAGCACCTTTGCCTTCTTGCCCTTTTCCTTGCCGGAGATCACAACCGCAGTGTCGCCTTTTTTGATTTTCATACTATTCGCCATAACTGCTCCCTCCACTAAAGGACTTCGGGCGCAAGGGAAACGATCTTCATATAATCGCGGTCCCTCAGTTCCCGTGCCACAGGCCCGAAAATACGCGTTCCCCTGGGCTGCTTGTTCGCGTCGATTATGACCGCCGCGTTCTCGTCAAATTTTATAAACGAACCGTCGGCGCGCCTCACCCCGCTCTTTGAACGGACGACAACGGCTTTTATCACATCTTTTTTCTTTACGACGCCACCCGGTGTCGCCGTCTTCACAGAGGCAATGATCACATCGCCGATGTTAGCGGATTTCTTCACACTGCCGCCCATCACCTTGATGCACTGTATCACCTTCGCCCCGGAATTATCGGCCACCTTAAGGCGTGTCTCTGGCTGTACCATCTTTCATCCTCCCCGTTGTTTTTATACACAACGCTTGCATACGTCCACTTACTTCGCTTTTTCTATGATCTCCACCAGCCGCCAGCGCTTGTCTTTGCTGATCGGGCGGGTTTCCATCACCCGCACCCTGTCGCCCACGCCGCATTCGTTATTCTCGTCGTGCACCTTCAGCTTATTGGTGAAATTCACTGTCTTGCCGTACAGGGGATGCTTTTTCTTCGTCCTGATCGCGATCACGACCGTTTTTTCCATCTTGTCGGATACTACCGTTCCCGTACGGGTCTTGCGGTAACCTCTAGCTTCTTCCGCCATCTTTGCCATCCTCCTATTCAGCTATTTTCTTTGCCACAAGCTCTTGTTCCCGAAGGACGGTCTTCACTCTGGCAATGTCTTTTTTAATATTCCTGATGCTCGACGGGTTGTTGAGCTGCCCTGTGGCCAGCTGGAACCGCAGATTAAAAAACTCGGATTTTAAATCCCGCAGCTTGTGCACCAGTTCTTCCTGGGTAAGTTCACGGATTTCACTCGTCTTCATTCTGCTCACCACCTGTCTCACTCACCGCTGCTTCCGCGGGCGCCTCAAGATCTTCGTTTGAAAGCGTCTTGCCGCGCATTACATAATCATCCGCGTGCTCGCCAATCTTAAACTTGCTCTTCACCGGCAGCTTGTGCGCCGCGCGCGTAAGCGCTTCACGCGCCACTTCTTCCGTTACGCCCGCCACCTCGAACATCACGCGGCCGGGTTTTACCACCGCCACCCAATATTCCGGGGAGCCTTTACCCGAACCCATGCGCGTTTCCGCCGGTTTTTCCGTGACCGGCTTGTGCGGGAATATCTTGATCCACACCTTGCCGCCCCTCTTCATATGCCTTGTCATCGCGATACGCGCCGCCTCGATCTGGTTGCTGGTGATCCAGCCCGGCTCCTGCGCCACAAGGCCATACTGCCCGTAATTTATCTCATTTCCGCGCGTCGCCTTACCTTTCATGCGCCCGCGGAATACTCTCCTGCGTTTAACCCTTTTTGGCATTAACATTTTTCTTGCCTCCTTCCGCCGAAGGTTTTGCCCTGTCTTTTAATGGGTCTCCCAAAATCTCGCCTTTGTAGATCCACGTTTTCACGCCGATCTTGCCATACGTCGTGTTCGCCTCGGCAAACCCGTAGTCGATGTCCGCGCGTATGGTTTGCAGCGGAATAGAACCTTCGTGATATTGCTCCACCCTCGCGATCTCCGCGCCGCCCAGGCGCCCAGAGCACATGATCTTGATCCCTTTCGCGCCCGCCTTCATCGTCCGGCCGATCGACTGCTTCATCGCGCGGCGAAACGAAATGCGCTTTTCAAGCTGCTGCGCCACCTGCTCGGCCACGAGCTGCGCGTCCACATCCGGGCGTTTCACTTCAATGATGTTCACCACCACCGGCTTGCCTGTGAGCTTTGCAAGGTCGCCTTTTAAAATCTCCACGCCCTGGCCGCCTTTGCCTATCACAATACCCGGCTTGCCCGTGAATATATTAACCGAAACCTTGTTGGCCGCGCGCTCCGTCTCTATCTTAGAGATACCTGCGGCATTCAGTTTCTTTTTCAGAAATTTTCTGATTTTATCGTCTTCTACGATGTAATCTCCAAATTTGGACTTTTTAGCTGTCCATCTGGCATCCCAGTCTTTTATGACTCCAACCCGAAAACCGTGGGGATGTACTTTTTGACCCATCTTCAACCTCCTCCTATTTAACCTGATCCAAAATGATCGTGATATGGCTTGTTCTCTTGCGGATGCGCGTCGCGCGGCCTTGCGCGCGGGGGCGGAACCGTTTCAAAGTTGGGCCCTGGTCTGCATATACTTCCGCAACATACAGCGTATCCTGCGTCAGGTTCATATTGTTTTCCGCGTTCGCCACCGCGGAATCAAGAAGTTTTTTCACCGGCTCCGCAGGGCCGTTGGGCGTGCCCGCAAGCACCGCTTGGGCCTGCGCCACAGAAAGCCCGCGTATCAGGTCGATCACGGATTTCACCTTGCGGGAAGAAATACGGATGTGCCTTGCGATGGCTTTCGGCCTTTTATCTTTATTATCCTGCCGCGCGGCGGCTTTTTCTCTCTGTCTGGTTGCCATAAGTATCCCCTCCGTTACCTGGACGATTTCTCGCCGGCGTGTCCCCTGAATGTGCGCGTGGGCGAAAACTCGCCGAGTTTATGCCCCACCATGTCTTCCGTCACATACACGGGCACAAATTTCCTGCCGTCGTGCACACCGATGGTGTGCCCCACCATGTCCGGGAATATCGTAGACGCGCGCGACCACGTTTTCAGCACTTTTTTCTCGTTTTTGTCGTTCATCTGCTGCACGCGCGCCAGCAGTTTTTCGTTTATAAACGGCCCCTTTTTTACTGACCTGCTCATACCGTTAATTCACTCCTTTACTTCGCGTTCCTGCGCTTGACGATCCACTTGCTCGAGGGGTTCTTCTTCTTCCTCGTCTTATACCCGAGAGCCGGCTTGCCCCACGGGGTCACCGGGCCGGGCCGCCCGATAGGCGATTTACCCTCGCCGCCGCCGTGCGGGTG
>DOMW01000040.1:0-1042 GCA_003510345.1 Clostridiales bacterium
TCAAAATACCCATGCTGCCTGAGTGCTTCATACGCCGCAACCGAAACGGCGTTGGAAAGGTTTAAGCAGCGCTGCCCCGCTTTCATAGGGATGCGCACGCACCTGCCGCTGTTTTTTTCAAGCAGGCACGGACTGAGCCCCTTTGTCTCCTTGCCAAACACCAGAAAACAGTTTTCCCCATATCGCGCTTCACTGAAGTTTTGCCTGACTTTAGATGAAAAATACCAATAGTCGCCGCCGGGATAGTTTTGATACAATTCCTCCATAGTATCATAGGTAAAAAGCGTAAGGTCTTTCCAATAATCCAGCCCGGCGCGCCTGATCTGCCTTTCGTCCAGCGAAAAGCCCATCGGCCCCACAATATGAAGCGTGCTGCCCGTCACCACACAGGTGCGCGCGATGTTCCCCGTGTTCTGCGGTATCTCCGGCTCTACGAGCACAATTTGAATCGCCATATTCCTCCTGACACAAAACCAATCCACGGTAATTATAGGGGATAAAAAGCAGAAGCGCAACGGAAATTTTCCCGATTTTGGACGAAAACGTAAAATGCCGGGGCAACCGGCCTGTCTGAACGATTTCTTAAGGCTTTTTTTAGGTTTTCTTAACAATACCCGCATACTGTTTACACACGGTTTGCCCTGTGCTATGTATAGAATATCAACGGGAAAAAGGAGAAAGCACAATGAAACAATGGAAGAAAATAACAGCCGCCGCTATGGCGTTCGCGCTGTGCGGTTCACTGCTTGCAGGCTGCGCGGGCAAAAAAGGTGACGCGGCGGCTAGCGAAACGCCGGGAACACAGTCTCAGTCTCAGGGCGCGCCATATGACGGCATGAAGCCGGGGGCGCGCGTGCAAACATCGGTCGATCCCTCCGGTAACAAGACGTATACCTTCCAGAACCCGGATGGTTCGGGCGGCGGCGGGGTGGAACTGAGTTAGTGCACCCAAGTAAGCGGGATTTGAACACGCCCCTGCACTGCTGCTAAAATAACAATACTTTACACTGCGGATAATCATGACGCTGCCGCTTCTCGTCAA
>DOMW01000040.1:1118-5406 GCA_003510345.1 Clostridiales bacterium
AACCGCCGGAGGCATATAATGCGCCGCAGGCTCCTTGACCACAGAGGAATACCAAAAAGCAAACGCAAGATATTTACATAATAAAATATGGGTTCGCATTGGGGCGGACATGCCTGGTCGCCAGAAATACGAACCCTCTTTAATCATTACTACTTCCCCAAGGCACCGATACCCCGCAGCCTCTGCCGCGGGGTTGTTCATTTTAAAGATCGAAAAAAAATTCCAAAATATGTTTATCAAATACAACTTGCTGGTATCTATATTAATGGTGTAAAATTATGGTATAATACTAATCCCAAATAGAAAAACCTAAAAACGGTTTTTCTATTCAGCCAGAGGCTGTACAAGCCGATATATCAGCTTGTATGGAATTAAATATTGACCGGCTTCCCAGTTAGTCAGCGCCAAAAGGCACTGCCTAACCCGACCAGCCACTGAGCCCGGAAGCACTTCTTTGAAGCGCAGTGGCCGGACGGATTAAAAACGCAAGCGTTTTCAATTGGGAATGGTATAAAATCTCAAACAAAAAGGGGAATAGATCATGAGGCGTTTTATACAAGAATTTAAAGATTTTATTATGCGGGGCAATGTGATCGACCTCGCGGTAGGCATCATTATTGGCGCGGCATTCACATCGGTGGTCACGGCATTGATCGATAATATCGTCGTGCCGCTCATCAATCTCGCGACGGGCGGCGGCGCGAACCCGGAGGGCCTCAATATCACGATCAACGGCGTTGTGTTTGGATTTGGCACATTCATCGGCGCCGTGATCAACTTTGTGCTGATGGCGCTCGTCGTCTTCATCATGGTCAAGGTAATCAACAACATCCGCAAAAAGAAGATCAGCGACCGCGATTGCCCATACTGTAAGATGAAGATAAGCAAAGCGGCTACAAAGTGCCCGTATTGCACGGCGGACGTCGAGCCGGTTGCGGAATTGCGGTCTTAAATAACTTAAACACTGCCGCCAAACTTTGTTTTTTGCAGATTGTACGCGGCGCGCGCCAGAACGCCGTCCGGCAATATCTTGTCTAAAACGCGCGCCAGTTTCATTGTCGCGCCGGGAATGATGACGGCTTTCCTTTTGTACATCATACGCACGGCGTAATCCGCCGCGCAGGAAAGGGGTACGCCGGTAAAGCCTTTTTTCACGTCCGCCGCCTGCCCAAACTCCGTTGCGATGGGGCCGGGGCAAAACGCGCCTATATACACATTGCTCTTCTCGCGGCGCAGTTCTTCGCGCACGGCCTGCGAAAGCCGCAGCACATACGCCTTGGAAGCGTAATAGCCGGAAAAAAGCGGGCCGGGCAAAAAAGCGGCGGAAGACGCGACATTCAGTATATATCCCCGATCCTGCCCCGCGAATTTTTCCAGGCATAACTTCATCAAAATATGCATAGCGGTGATGTTTACGCGCAGCATACCGAGCTCACGCGTAAGGTCAGTTTTTTGAAACGCGCCAAATACGCCCAGCCCGGCGTTGTTGATCAATATGTCGAACGGTTGGTCCTTTACTCTATCAAAGAGGGCAAAACATTCCTCCTCGCGGGAAAGGTCGGCGGGGACGATTTCCACATCAGCATCCAGCTCCTGTTTCAGTGCTAGAAGGCGCTCCTCGCGCCTTGCGGTTACGATCAAGTCATGCCCGTCGGCGGCAAGCCGCGTGGCTATCGCGCGGCCAATGCCTGAGCTTGCGCCTGTGACCAATGCCCTCATTTGCGTTCCCCCGCCTCCTGCTTTAGCAGCGCGTACATGCACGAATCGTACAGTGTTTCGTTTTTATAGACGCTGTTTTTCATAATGCCTTCCAGCGTAAACCCTGCTTTTTCCAGTGCGCGGCGCGAACCCATGTTGTGCGCGTATGGTTCCGCGAAGATCCGCTCTATATCAAACAAGGCAAACGCTTCATCGCATATCCCGCGAATGGCGCGCGTCATGATGCCGCGCCCCCAAAAGCTTTTCCCCAGCCAATACCCAAGCTCCGCGCTCTTTTCATAGACGTCGCCCTGTAAAAACAGACCAATGCTGCCGACAGCCTGCCCATCCGCACAAATTGCCCGCACCAGCTTCTTTTCGGGGTTTACCGCGCAGCTTTCAATGTAACTCGCGGCGTCCGCTTCGGTGTAAGGATAAGGAAAACCATTGCGCAGGTTATCCGCAATGGCTTTGTCGTTTGCGTGGTGTGCCACGGAAAGCGCATCGGAAAACGCCCATTCCCGCAGTGTAAAAGTAGTTTGCTCAGCCATGTGTTTTCCTCTTTCTCCGGCGGTGCAGCAGCACCAGTATAAGGTTGGCCGAACCCACCGCGCCTATAATATAAACCATCAGATCCAATGTCTCGTCGCCGGTCACGCTGCTCCACCTGCCCCGGCCCCAGCCATCGCTGCCGTTGCTGCCACCGCTGCCGTTACTGCCGCCGCCATTGCCACCTCCGCCACCGCTGCCGTCGTCTCTGCTAAACTCCACCCGTATGGTGTGGTCTGTGTTTACCGCCAGGAATGTGTAGGAATCGCCCGCGGCTACATTGGTTCCATCTACCGCGACACGGCTCACTTTATAGCCCGCGTCCGGTAAAAAGCGGAACGCCTGGTCTGCGCCATCGGGAACCCAAACGTCGCCGGACGGTGAAATCGCGCCGCCCGCGCCCGCTTCCGCGCGAATGGTGAACGTACCCGGCGGCTGGCCGGAGGTTTTTACAAACTCCACCCGTATGGTGTGGTCTGCGGCTACGGCCGGGAATGTGTAGGAATCACCCGCTTGCACCTCGGCTCCATCCACTATGACACGGTTCACTTTATAGCCCGCGTCCGGCGTAAAGTGGAACGCCTGGTCTGCGCCGTCGGGAACCCAAACGTCGCCGGACGGTGATATCGCGCCGCCCGCGCCCGCTTCCGCGTGAATGGCATACGTACCCGGCGGCTGGCCGGAATGTTTCACATATTCCACCAGTATAGTGTGGTCGGCGGCTACGGCAAGGAACGTGTAGGAATCACCCGTAATAGCTACCTCGGCCCCGTCCACCAGCACGCGGTTTACTTTGTATCCCTCATCCGGGTAGAAGAAGAACGTCTGGTTACTGCCTTCCACAACCTGCACGTCGCCGTCCGGGGAGATGCTGCCGCCGCCTACGCCCGCGGACGCACGGATCGTGAATAGCACGGGGTCTTTGGGGATAGCAATCTCAAAGTCCACAGGAAGGATGATCGCGCCGGTCGGTACATTGGTATAGTAGAAATACATGGTGTACGGCCCGTTTTCAAATTCTTGCAGATACGCGTCGTACAGGTTCAGTATCGTGCTGCCGCTGCGTATTTCGCCGTTCTCATCCGTAAGGGCCTGCCCTTCGATCACAAGCTTGGTATTGTCATCAAGATAGGCGACGTCGAGACTAATCCCCACTTCAATGCCGCCCGGCAAGCCGGTATAATAACCGCGCTCGGGGATGATGTAAATCACCAGCGCATCGTACTCCGCCTGCGTGATCCACTGTGCCTGCGCCGTTACATCCTGCGCGGGCATCGTAAGCACCACGCCGGGCGCGTACATCATGCCCGCCGGCAGGTATTTCCAGCCCATAAACACATAGCCTGCCCTTGTGGGCGCATCCGCCAATGTCACCTGTTCCCCAAACACAAAGGTTACGGGTTCCGGGGTGGGGGAACCGCCGTTCGCGTCGTATGTAAGGGTGTATACCCCAGTGTCATACACCGAGGTCAGTTCGACCACAAAGCCGTTTTTGGGCGCCGGCATAGTGAACTTGTTGTCGTCCTTTTGGTTGAACGTGGTACCCGGAAGCTCGCCGGGCAGTGTGATATTTTCATCGCCGCCCTGGTCGATCCGCCATGTGGGCGTCATGCCTTCCACGGGCGGGGGCACGGTATCGGCAAGCCGGGAGACGATCTCCACCACCGCGCCGTTCCGCACAATATCTTCTTTCCAGTAGTCTTCCGCCTCGGGGGTGATCCCCACCACTTCCCCGAAATTGATGATAAGCAGGGAATAGGTGCCTAAAAGCCCGCCGCCCGCGCTGCTGTCCTCAATGCGGCACTGCCCGATGGAAAGGTCGTTTGACGGGTTGCCGGAATAGTTGGGCACGCGCCCATTCCGCCCCAGTTGCACGATGCTGCCGCCGTCTATGGAAAGCTTGCCCTGTGTGTCGTTCGCCGTATTGTGCGCCGCGCCGATATCCTGTGCGTTGCCGCTGCCTTTTGCCGATACCGCCGTATGGTCAATTGTCACCGCCGCGCCATCTCCGCCCGTTACGCCCGCGCCGCCGCCAATACCC
>DOMW01000300.1:0-3600 GCA_003510345.1 Clostridiales bacterium
GACGCGCGGGCTTTTGATTAAGCGGAATTTATGAAATCAAAACTGATCAATCGGCATATGTGGAAGTATATCGATTGGGTACTTGTGATCATTATGCTGCTGTTGGTGGGCTACGGGATCATCTCCATCATCAACGCGACAGCCAACCCGTTCACAGGCGATGAATCCGGGTTTTCGGAGTTTATGGAAAACCTGGACCTCAGCTACGCAAACCGGCAGCTCATGTTTTTTGCTATCGGTGTGGGCTCGATATTCCTGATCCTACTGGTAGATTACCACGCGGTACGGAACCTGACGATGTTCCTTTATCTGGCGGGCGTCGTGTTTTTGGTGATCGTGCTGCAACTGGGAACGGAGGTAAATGGCACCACAGGTTGGTTCCGCGTAGGGGGGTATGGGATACAGCCGAGTGAATTTTGCAAGATCACGACCATACTAGCGCTTGCCCGGGTGATTTCGGATAAAACGGAAGGCCACGAAGACGGCATCACCAAGATACGGGATATCTGGCCGGCGCTCTGGCGTTTTGCCATACCCTTCGGCCTAATCGTCGCGCAGCCGGATATCGGGACGGCGGTCGTCTACGCGTTTATCTTTTTCATTATGCTGTTTATGGCAAAAACAAGCTGGAAAATATTGCTGCTGCTGATTGTGCTGTGCATTGTGGCGGTGCTTGTGATGTATCCGTTTTTGGAGCCATACCAGCAGAACCGCATCCAGTCTTGGTGGAACCCGGAGGCGCAGGACGAGGACTCTCTTTTGCAGGTGAATCAGGCAAAAATGGCGATCGGCTCGGGCGGGCTTACCGGAAAAGGGCTGTTTGCGCCCGGGTCACTCTCGCAGCTCGACTATGTGCCGGAAAAACACAATGACTTTATCTTTGCCGTAACGGTGGAAGCGCTGGGCTTTTTGGGCGGCGCGGTGCTGATCGTGCTGTATTTCTTTCTCATTGGGCGCACGTTTATGCTGGCCATGCGCGCAAAAGACGACTTTGGCGCGTATATTCTGGTGGGGGTGGCGGCAATGACGCTGTTCCACACGTTTGAGAACATAAGCATGAACGTTGGGCTGCTGCCGGTGACGGGTATCCCTCTGCCTTTCTTTAGCTACGGGGGATCCAACTTACTAACAAATATGATCGCGTTTGGCATTGTGCTTTCCGTGGATATGCGGCGTACTCGGTGGCCAATCGGGTAGCGGGAGTGCTTTTTGTTCCGTAAAATCGTTATATGAACGCTGTATTGCAGTAGAGCAAAGATGGCACTCAAGGCAGTATATATTACGCATGCAACGAATATACTTTTAAGCGGCGCGAACGCGATAGGATGAAACAGTATGCGATTGACTGAAGTGGAAAAGCCTGCCCGGTATACGGGGGGCGAATGGAATAGTGTGTACAAGGCAGGCGCGGAAATAAATTTTGCGCTTTGCTTTCCCGATGTCTATGAAGTGGGCATGAGCAACCTCGCGATTCATATTCTGTACGAAATATTAAACGGCGTACAAACCGTATATGCACAGCGTGCTTTCTGCCCGTGGGCAGATAAAATAGAGCAGATGCGCGCGGCGGGCGAGAAACTTTGCACACTGGAAAAGCAGCAGCCGTTGCACACGTTCGATATTGTGGGGTTCAACCTTTCCTACGAGATGTGCTATTCCAATGTTCTGCTGATGCTTGATTTGGGCAATATTCCCCTTTTGTCGAAAGACCGGGGCGAAAATGACCCGGTCGTGGTCGGCGGTGGCGCGTGCACGGTGAACCCGGAGCCTGTCGCGGCTTTCTTTGACGCGTTTGTGATTGGCGAAGGGGAAGAAACGGCGATAGAAATGTGCGCATGCTTGAGCGACTGCAAAAAGGCAGGCGCGGCGCGCGGGGAAATTTTGCGGGCGCTTGCCGGTATACACGGTGTGTATGTCCCGTCGCTGTATGAAGTGGAATATGCAGAAAACGGCACAATACGAACGATTGCGCCGAAGGACGGCGCCCCGGTGAAAGTACGGCGGCGCTTCGCGGAGGTTTTTGACGGTATGCCTGGCATTATGCGCCCGGTGGTTCCCTACATTGGAACGGTGCACGACCGGTGTACGCTGGAAATCATGCGCGGGTGCGCGAACGGCTGCCGGTTTTGTCAGGCGGGTTATGTGACGAGGCCAGTGCGTGAGCGGTGCGTGGAGGATGTGATGAAACAGGCGGAAAGCGTGATCGCGGCTACGGGCTATGATGAAATCTCGCTGTGTTCGCTTTCGTCGGGCGACTACTCGCACATCCGCGAGCTGATAGAGCGGCTGATTGCCGGGTTTGAGAAAAAGAGGGTTTCCGTATCGCTGCCTTCCCTGCGCGTAGACAGTTTTCATTTTGCGAAGCAGCTGCAGCAGGTACGTAAAACGGGGCTGACGTTTGCGCCAGAGGCGGGCACACAGCGCCTGCGCGACGTGATTAATAAGAATATTACGGAGGAAGATATCCTTGATACGGCGCGGCGCGCGTTTGAAAGCGGTGCGGCAACCGTGAAACTGTATTTTATGATCGGCCTGCCCACCGAGACGATGGAGGATATCGAGGGGATCGTGGCGCTTGTGCGCGCGGTGCGGGAGGAGTTTTACAACATACCCAAGCATATGCGGGGCGGTAGTCTTTCCATGACGGCGAGCGCGTCCTGTTTTGTGCCCAAGGCGGGTACGGCGTTTCAATGGGAAGCGCAGGAGGATATGGAAAGCTTGCGTGAAAAACAGCGATATTTAAAGAAAAACCTTACGATGCGGAATGTGCGCTTTCAGTATCATGACGCCAGGCTTTCGTTTCTCGAGGCGGTATTCGCGAATGGCGACAGGCGGCTTTCCGAAGCTCTTTTTGCGGCTTGCAAGGCAGGCGCCATGTTTGACGCGTGGCAGGATCATTTTTCATTTTCGCGCTACGAGAACGCTTTTGCGGAATGCGGCATAGACCCGGCTTTTTACGCCAACCGGGTACGGACGGTAGACGAGCGGCTGCCGTGGGACCACATCGACAGCCTAATCGATAAAGCCTACTTACTACGGGAAAAAGACAGGGCAATACGAGCGCAGACGACGCCCTCCTGCGCGGAAAAATGCGCCGGTTGCGGTTTGCAGGGAAAAGGGTGCCGGATGCACGGCACGGAGGGCGCATGAAAATCGTGATAAAATACGCGCGGGACGGCGCGGTGCGGTTTCTTTCGCACCTTGACATGCAGCGCGCGTTTGGCAGGGCGATCAGGCGGGCGGATATTGACGCGCTGTATTCGCAGGGGTTTAACCCGCATATACTGATGTCCTTTGCTTCCCCGCTTTCCGTGGGGTACGCGACACAGGGCGATTACCTTGAGGTGGGCGCGAGCGATGAAGAGGATGTCTCCACGATATGCAGCAGATTGAACGCTGTTTTTACAGATGACATCCGTGTGCTGCACGCATTTTTATATACGGGTAAGAAAAAGCTTATGGCGCTGAACGCGCGTGCGGAATACCAGATTCGTTTTGCTGTTGAAAATGAAATGGATTGTGTTACAATAAAAGACATATCGGAACGGTTGGGCGCGGCGGAATCGTATACCCGGGGAGACCGGCGGGGCAAGCCGGTGG
>DOMW01000300.1:3625-7773 GCA_003510345.1 Clostridiales bacterium
AACGATGGCGCGTTAAACCCGGCAGTTCCCGCGCAGGCGATTTTGGCGGAACTGGGCAAAGACCTGCCGTATACCATTTGCAGGCTGGACTGTTATGCGCAAATCGGCGGAAAATACCGGCCTTTTACGGAACTGGAACACACGGGCGATGAGAGCGGCGTAAGCACTGATTAATATATGGTCATTTAATCAATGGTTACCTAGTATATAACATCTAGTACATAACATCGAAGGAGTTTTACACATGGTCAGGAAAATAATAGCTGACGTAAACCCGCACGAGGCGCGCGTTGCGTTGGTGGAAGACGGCGCCCTCGCGGAAATACAGGTGGAAATGCGCGGCAAGGAGCGGCTGGTCGGCAATATATATAAGGGCAGGGTTGCAAATATATTACCGGGCATGCAGGCGGCTTTTGTTGATGTGGGTTTGGAAAAGAACGCGTTTTTGTACGCGGGGGATATATTATGCGACGAACAGGATTTTGAATTTGACGCGGCGGCCGAGGGCGAGCAGATCAAGCGTAAGCTGGAAGTGCCCAATATTAAGGATATTTTGCGGCAAGGCCAGGAGATCATGGTGCAGGTGCTAAAGCAGCCGGGCGGCAGTAAGGGCGCGCGCGTCACAACACATATCACGTTACCCGGGCGCCTTTTGGTGCTGATGCCCACCGTAGACCACGTGGGCGTTTCGCGCAGGATCGAAGACGAAGAGACGCGGGAGCGTTTAAAAGCGCTGGCGGCGCGCATCAAACCAACCGGGATGGGTGTAATACTGCGCACGGCGGCCGAGCACGCGGCTGAGGAAGAGATTGTAGCCGAAGTGAATTTTTATACGCGTCTTTGGAACAGGGTATGCGGCAAGGCGGATTTTCTTTCCGCGCCCCGGCTGATTCACGCGGAGGAAAACCTGCTCTTTCGCACGGTACGCGACCTTTTCACCGAAGAGGTGGCGGGATTTGTCATAAACGACAAGGATTATTTTGAAAAGATCACGGCGCTTGTCAACATCATTTCACCGCATATGGCGGACAGGCTGACGTTATTTGAAGAGCCGGGAAATATTTTTGACGCATACGATATTGAGGAAAAGATAGACAAGGCATTGGCCCGCAAGGTGTGGCTGAAAAATGGCTGTTATCTTGTGATAGATGAAACGGAAGCTTTGACCGTAGTAGACGTGAACACCGGTAAATACATCGGTGAAGACAATTTGCAGGATACGATACTGCACGCGAATATCGAGGCGGCGGAGGAGATCGCGCGGCAGCTTCGCCTGCGGGATATAAGCGGTATCATCGTAATCGACTTCATCGACATGGAAATAGAGGAAAACAAGCGCCTTGTGGTGGAAAAACTAGAGGAAGCGCTGCGCAATGACCGAACGAAATCGACCGTGCTTGGCATGACGGAGTTGGGGCTGGTGGAAATGACGCGTAAAAAAATGCGCCGTAAGCTTTCCGCGTTGACGCAGATGTGCTGCCCTTCCTGCGGCGGAAAGGGCAGCATCCATAATCTGGACAACATGGCGATGCGTTTGCGCCGGGAGGTGCGCCGCACGGTGCAAGAAGGCGGAAATCCCCAATATTTAGTGGAAGTATCGCCGGCCCTGGAAGAATATATTGTGAACAAAAACAACCAAAATCAGGCGGTATTACCGGCATACGAAACGGTACAATTCTACATTCGGGGCCAAAAAGGAATGCACCCCGAGCACATCAGTGTGACGCCTATTATAGAGCGCGGCGTACCCAATGGGGCGCAGGTTTTTTGTTGACAAGCAATGGGTGCTGTGTTAATATATTTAACTGACCGCTCGCATAAGGCAGTAACGTGTTTTCTTTGAAAAACAGGCCGATCGCGGCGAGACTAGACCCTGGGAGGGAAAGAAAAATGTACGCAGTCATAAGGGCAGGCGGCAAACAGTTTAAGGTGGAAAAAGGGAATGTCATCAAGGTAGAAAAACTGGACGCCGAAGTTGGCTCTAAAGTGGTGTTTGACACACTGCTGGTTTATGATGGAACGAAGATGCAGGTGGGAGAACCTGTGCTGGATGATGTGGTGGTAACGGCAAAAGTTATCGCACACGGCAAGGCAAAAAAAGTTATTGTATTCAAATACAAGGCGAAGAAGGACTATCGCAAAAAGCAGGGCCACAGGCAGCCGTTTACGAAGGTGGAGATCGTGGGCATCGGTGGCGAGGCCGATGTGGGCAGCGCGAAAGAGAAGCCGAAGGCGGCGGTAAAACCGGCCGAGAAGAAAGAACCGGCGAAAAAGAAGCCTGCGGCAGATAAAGAAGAACCGGAAACGAAAGCGGCGGAAGCGAAACCCGCGGCAAAGGCGGCGGCAAAAGCGCCCGCGGAGAAAAAAGCCACGGAGAAAGCGCCCGCAGCAAAAGCGGAGAAGAAGCCCGCGCCAAAGAAAGAAACGGCGGCGGTGAAAAAAGAAACAACAGAGAAAAAACCGGCGGCGAAAAAACCGGCAGCGGCAAAAAAACCGGCGGTGAAAAAAGAGACAAAGCCGGAATAGAGAAATAAGAATCCACTGAGAAAAGAGGTGTGTAAGATATGGCACATAAGAAGGGTGTAGGCAGTTCGCGTAACGGCAGGGACTCCGAATCGAAACGGCTGGGCGTAAAGCGCGCCGATGGGCAGTATGTGCTCGCGGGGAACATTTTGGTTCGCCAGAGGGGCACGAAGATTCATCCAGGCATCAATGTTGGGCGCGGCGGCGATGACACACTGTTTGCCCTTGAGAGCGGCGTTGTGAAGTTTGAACGCAAAGGCAGGGACAAGAAACAGGTCAGCGTCTACGGCAACTAAATGAAAACGGAAAAAATGAGCAGGACGCCAAAAAAGGCGGCCTGTTTGCTTTTTGGGAACAATTCTTATGTTAGCGTTAAGATTACTTCGTGACGACGATCGTTCGTTGGTAGAAGCCTGGCTCAATAAAGAGCATGTGAAGAAATGGTACGAAATACCGCGTCTTGGTGTCACAATTGCCGACTGGTTGTTTGAAATACAGGAACGCAATGGAGAATTTAAGTGGATAACCTACCTCATTGCAACGCACCAGGGCCGCCCGATTGGGTTTTGCCAGTATTATAAATGTGTGGACAGCACCGACGAAGTGTTTGGAACGCTACCGCTGGCAGGCTCCTACGGAATCGATTATCTTATCGGGGAAGAAGCATATCTTGGCAAAGGCTTTGGAAAGGGGATCATTGCTTTGCTTGTTGATAAAATCTTTTCTTTTCCGGATGCAAAGAGGGTTACCGCCGAGATTGACAAAGATAATAAGGCTTCCGAAAGAACCCTGTTGTCGTGCGGTTTTACCTTACTGGATGCTACGCACAGCCGTTATGTTATACGGAAGCATCATATAAAGTAATGCTAATCCCGCAGCGTTATTAAACTACGGCCAATAAAATAAACAGCGGCCAGAACATAATAAAAATCGGATTATCGACAGGATTTTATGGAAATACGGTTTGAAGAAAACAGCGTGTGGATAACTGGGCTTGCCGAATTCGGCGCGGCGCATATCTTTGAGAACGGCCAAACCTTCCGGTTTGCGGATGTGGGCGGCGGCGTATATGAGGGTGTGGCGTTCGGCCGGTTCTTGCGCGTGCGCAAACAAAAGGATGAGATCGTTTTAGGGCCTGCCACAAAAGTGGAATTTGAGGAAATATGGCGGGATTATTTTGACCTTTCCCGCGATTACGCCACCCTTTTTTCAAACTGTGGGGATGAGGCGCTTGCGCGCTCGCGCGCGTATGCGCAGGGCCTGCGCGTCCTTCGCCAGCAGCCCTTTGAAGTGCTGATCTGCTTTATACTTTCCGCGAACAACAACATAGGCCGTATCCGGAAAACAGTGCAAAGCATTTGTGAATTATGTGGCAAGCCGTTCGTTTGCGAGGGCAGGGCGTTCTACACATTCCCCACACCAAAGGCGCTCGCCGCTGTTTCGGAAGAACAACTCCGCGCGTGCGGCTGCGGATACCGCGCGCCGTATCTATTGCGTACAGCAAAGAAAGTAGCAGAAGGGTTCGACATGCAGGCTCTTTTTGCGATGCCGTATGAACAGGCGAAAGGGGCGCTTTTGGCATTTCCGGGCGTGGGGCCAAAGGTGGCGGATTGCGTGCTGCTGTT
>DOMW01000300.1:7934-9491 GCA_003510345.1 Clostridiales bacterium
ACGATCGTAAAAATCTCGTCGATCCACATGCCCGCCGCGCGCGCTTCTTTCGTCGCCTCGGTAAACATCTCGATAATCTGCTGCTTTTTCATTTCTTTTATTGCCGCCGCATTATCGGCCACATAATCTCCCAGTCCCGCTTTGGAATACAAAATACCCTCTTTCTTCAACAGGGCATACGCCTTTTGCACCGTGTTCGGGTTTATATGAAGCTCCCGCGCAAGCGCGCGCACCGATACGATCTGTTCATGCGGGTGCATCTTTGCCGTCATCACCAGTGTTTTTACCCCGTTGACGATCTGCATATAGATCGGCTCCGCCGAATTTTCATCCAGTTTTATCCGCATATCCCGCCTCCAAACGCTATATCTAGATGTTGCCCTCATTCTGAACGCTCTGTTCATGTTGCTTTTCCGGATATCGCTCAAAATACTTCCGCGCGCGCACCGCCACATTCTTTTGCAGGTTGCGGTGAAAGAGCGCAATATCCAGCATATGCAGCGTACCCCGCCTAATGATCATCCGGTTCAGAAAACCGATGCGGACATGCAGCAGTTCGTCCATCGCGTCCTTGTCTATCATGAGGACGCCCCGCTTTTCATCGATATACGCGCCTGTAAAATGCTTCTTTTCCATTTTAAAGTATTTCCCGAAATCAAACAATACGGAACCCAAATTTTGATCCTTTTGCGCATATTCAGCCGTCTGCTTCCAGTTAAGCGGGTTTACGCAAACTGCGTCCGGCAAAACAACCTTCATGAGCTTAAGCCCCTTTGCGGAAGCATTGTACGATATAATGCCCCCAAGGTCGTCCTCTCCCGTAACCAGCCGCATATGGGGATATGTCTCAATATCATGCCTTGTCAGCGAATAACCTATCAGATAAGCCGCAATGAACCGGTCCGCGAACCGGCCGCCGCCAAATTCCCGCCGCATTAGCTCGAGCAGCGCCACCGACCCCTGGCTGTGCCCCGCGAGAATAAACGGCCGCCCCCTGTTTATATGTTCCATATAATAAACAAACGCGTCCTTTACGTCCCGGTACGCGATCTCGTTATACGGGCGGATCTCCTCCGCCGTCATATCCAGCCCCTCAAGGCCGGTCTGCCGATAATGCGGCGCAAATACATTGCATGACTCCGCAAACGGCCGCCCGCGCCACGCCGTCATAAGCCGGGCAAACAGCCTGTATATCGGATGATGCGGGTTCATATTATGATTTTTGTTTTTATTCGGATGGATATAGACGGTAGGATACACAAAGAATACATCCACCTGTTTCGTTCTTTTGTTTTCATCGGGCCGGAACACCCATGCCGATTTTTTTGCGTAATTCATCGTTTACCCAATGTATTTTTGTTCACCCCTTGCGCTATTTTACCATAAATTGGCGGCGCTTTCAAATCAGGCTTCGATCGCTTTTGAAAATCGGATGTGGCCATTTTACATGTATTATTATTTTCACAACATATGCAGTATAGCGGTATATATGTTGGTTCGCCGAGCGATACAGACTTCTTACGTAGGTGGGTTCAGCCTTTCCCGCGCTGCGCGCGG
>DOMW01000078.1 GCA_003510345.1 Clostridiales bacterium
GTGCCGGGCCAACGGGGTGGAGCTGTATTGCACAGGCGGGTTTGGGCGGGCGGAAGACCTTTCGGCTGTGGACGCGGCGGCGCGCGAAGACGCGGTGCGCTACGCGCAAAGGGTATTGGAGGCGCTAAGCCGCGTGGGCGCGACCAATTTTTCGGGCATCAACTACAGCGCGTGGTGTGATTTTGACCACCCGGAACGCAAGGCGGAGCGGACGGCATACGCGGCGGAGTCGCTGCGCAAGGTTGGAAAGATGGCGGGAGACCACGGTATCAGTTGGAATATGGAGGTGGTCAACCGCTTTGAAAGCTTTATGCTCAACACGGCGGCGGAAGCCCGGGCATTGGCGGACATGGTGGACAGTGCCCACGTCAATATACTGCTGGATAGCTTCCACGGCATGATAGAAGAGGACGACATGGCGGAAGCGATCCGTATGGCGGGAAGCAGGCTGGGGCACTACCATGTCGGCTCCAACAACCGGAAGCTGCCGGGGCCGGGCGATTTCCTGCCGTGGCGGGAGATCGGCGCCGCGCTGCGCGATGTGCGCTATGATAAATGCGTGTCATTGGAGCCGCTGGTACACGCGGGGGGCACGGTGGCGCTGGAAGGCGGCAGCGTATGGCGGCCCATGCTGCCCGAAGGGCTGGACGATAACGCGATGGATACATTGCTGATGGATGCCTTGCGGTTTATACGGGGCGTAGTTGAGGGTTAGGGCATGTATATCATAGGGATTGATTCAGGGACGACCAGTATCAAAGCGGTGTTGTTTGATTTGGAAGGGAACCAAATCGACAAGCAGGCGCTTCCGCTGCGGGGCATATTTCCAGAAGAAAACCAGTACGAAGAGGATATGACGGAAATATGGGACAAGGCAAAACAGTGCGTGCGTGCGCTGACGGCCAAATACCCGGCGGAGTCCATTACCGGGCTGGGTATTACGGCGCAGGGCGACGGGCTGTGGCTGGTGGATGAAAACATAGAGCCTGTGCGCAACGGCATTTGCTTTTGTGACGGCCGCGCCGCAGAGGTGGTGGAGCGCTGGGTGGAAGACGGCACCTGCGACAAATTGTTCCAACTGACCGGTACGCGCGTTTTTACCGGTAACCAGAACGGTATTGTAAAGTGGATGGAAGAGCACGAGCGGGCGAGCCTGCAAAAGGCGAAGTACTTTTTGCATTTGAAGGATTACCTGTTTTATAAATTTACCGGCGAGGTGACGACGGACGCGACCGACCAGTCGCTAATCTTTCTGGATCAAAAGACACGGCGGTACATGGATGAGATATTTACTCTGTGCGGCATAGAGCAATACCGGCAAAAATACCCGCCGCTTAAAACGGCGGAGGAAAACGCCTGCCGGGTGCGGCCGGAATTGGCGGGCGAGCTGGGGCTTTCGCCGGATGCGGTGGTAACGTCCGGGCCGATGGATGTGGCGGCCTGCGCGCTGGGGAGCGGCGTTATAGAAAAAGGGCATTGCTGTTCGATCATCGGCACGGCCGCGCTGCATGAAATGGTACTGGCCGAACCGCTGCAAGATGATATACGGGCGGGCATGACGATCACCCACGCGATGGAAGGCCGCTGGCTGCGGTTGATGGCGTCGCTCGCNNAATCTGGAATGGATGCTGTCTACGATCGGCGGGCAACTGAAAGCGGACGCGAAAAGCGCGGGCGAAAATGTATACGCGCACATGGAACGGTTGATGGAAGGCACGCCCATTGGCTCACGCGGGGTGCTGTATCACCCGTTCCTTTTGGCGGGCGGCGAACGCGCGCCGTTTACCGACCCGCGCGCGCGGGCCAGCTATACGGGCATCAGCGTCAAGCACACGCAGGCCGATATTGTGCGCGCCACATACGAGGGCGTGGCGTTTGCCATGCTGGATTGTTATCAGCATATGCCGCTTCGCATAGAACAGGTGACCGTATGCGGCGGCGGCGCGTTGAGCGCGGTGTGGTGCCAGATGTTCGCGGACGCGCTGGGCACAAAGATCATGACGGTACAGGGCGAAGAGCTGGGCGCAAAGGGCGTTGTAATCAACCACGCGGTGGTGCGGGGGTTTTATGCCGGTTACAAACAGGCGATAAGCGGCATGGTGGAGCCGGATAAGATATATGAACCGGATATGGAGAAGCACAGGGAATATATGCGGTATTACGAGCTGTACAAGATGACGTATGAATCGATGCGCGATACATGGAAAAAGCGCGCGTCGTTGTTAAATTTGTGAGGTAATATGCGGTACGAACAGCAAAGGGCGGAGATCATAGAGGTATGCCTGCGTATGCGGCAAATGGAATTCTTCCTGGGCACATGGGGCAATGTAAGCGTGCGCGTGGGCGGGCATATATTGCTGACGCCCAGCAAGGTCGATTATGACGTGATGCGCCCGGAAGACCTCGTGGTGATCGATACGCAGGGAAACCGCGTGGAGGGGGAACGGACGGCGACCTCTGAAAAGGAGGTGCACCGCCAAATTTATGTGGCGCGCGCCGATGTGGGCGCGATTATTCACGCGCACACCAAAAAAGCGATGGCGGTGTCCGCCACGGCGTTGCGGGAGGTCCCCTGCCTGGTGGAGGAGATGTCGCAGCTTTTGGGCGGCGCTATACCACTGGCGGGCCGGTATGTACCCGCGGAACAGCACGTGGAGCTGGGCGGGGAAGCGGGTAAGGTGATTGGCCAAAAGAGCGGGATAATTTTGCGGAACCACGGGCCGGTGGCGTGTGGGAGGGATTTGCGGGAAGCTGCGCTCGTGGCACAGGTGATCGAAAAATCATGTGATATCTATCTGTCGTTGTGCGGGCCGCTGGCGGCGCGGGAGATCCCGGGCGCGTTCGTGGAGAGTGAGCGGTACCGGTTTGTGCATACGTATGGACACGAACAGACGTGAGGTGGAGCAGGTTTTGCCGCACTGGGAGATACAGACTTTTTACATTGATTGTTGGAACCTTTTCTGTGCGCTGCGAGGGGATCAGAGTGTCGAAAACCTCTGAAATGTGAATCTGTACGCACGAATAAGAGGGATATCTCGACTCACGGGAATATCCTAAAATTTTTGAAAGGAGCCTGCTCTAAGGTAACCTTTGCTAAAAGCGGGCAACAACGGTGCAGGGCGCGGCTTCAAGGCGCGCCGCACGCAAAGCAGCGGATGTCGAACACGGCGCGTCAAGGATGTCGCGCCCTACAATTAATTCGATAGGATGATCATTTTATGGACGCGACCGCCTTCTTCAAGGAGATAAAAACCGCCCCGCGCCGCGCGTACTACCTGCACGGCGACGAGGAATACCTAAAAGACCTGGCGCTTAACGAGCTGAAAGCCCTTTGCGGCGATCCCGATTTAGGCGTGAGCGATTTGACNNTATAAATGCGCCGCAGGCTCCTTAACCACAGAGGAATACCCGATAGCTTTTGATGGATATCTATCTCATCCTTGCGTACTGTTTCATATTTTGGAGATTTCTTGACGCGCTGGAAAACCGATTGGAACGGTTTTCGTTTTTTTTGTATATGGCGCGTATTGATAAAAAGACAAAAGACAAGGGAAGAAAAGTATGATATGATGTTTTAGAGCAACCAATAATCGGCGGTTTCCGGTGAAACGGATAGGAAGGTATATGTTTAAGGCGGCGCGTTTAGCAAGAATAAAAGAGATTATACTGGATCGCGGGCAGGTGGACGTGAATACGCTCAGCGTCATGTTGAATGTATCGGACGTCACGATACGAAGCGACTTGGAGCAGTTGGAACAGGAAAAATATATCTACCGCACCTATGGGGGCGCGGTGCTCAATGAAGATCACCTGCACCAGCGGGAGGTGCAGGAAAATATCATAGGCGCCAATCTGGAGTATGACCGCGACAAGGAGTATGTGGGGCAGGTGGCGGCGGAGCTTGTGGACGACGGCGAGTGGATTTTTATCGGCCAGGGCGTTACGTGCTATTATGTCGCAAAAGCGCTGTTGAAAAAGAACAATGTGAATGTCGTGACCAATAACCTCTATGCGGCGGGCGTCCTCTCCCAAAACAGGCAGTCCAACGTTATGATGACGGGCGGCAGCCTGGCGCACGGTTCTATGAGCCTGGTCGGGGATATGTCGCTGAAGTTCTTGGATGAGATATTTATTTCAAAAGCTGTAATCGGCGTCTCCGGCATTGATATGGATCGGGGGTTTACCGTTTCGGACGCCACGGAAACCAATATGTTCGGCCAGTTGAAAAAAATATCCAGAGAGCTGGTGGTGGTGGCGGACCACACGAAGTTCGGGCAGTCGTCGCTGATGCGCATCGGCGCACTGGCCGGTACGGTGGAACGCGTCGTCACCAACGACAATATCCCGGAAGAATATAAGTCGTTCTTCTTTGAGCATGGCGTTAAAATTTATACTTCTTATAAAATAAAGACTTCTTCCATAAGGAGGGAGGACGCGTAATGTCCCAACCGGTGCTCCAGTTGAAAAATGTGAGCAAAATTTACCATGACACCCGGGTGCTAAACAACGTGAACCTGCGGTTGATGCCGGGGCAGGTTTATGCGCTTATCGGCAGCAACGGGGCGGGCAAGACGACGCTGACTAAAATCATAGCGGGCGAGACAAAGCCATCGGCGGGGGAGATATACCTGCACGGCGAAAGAGTGGAGATACCCTCTCCATTTGCCGCCAAAAAACTGGGGATTGCCAGCTGCCAGCAAAACAGTGTTGTATTTGACGAACTCAGCGTAACGGAAAATCTATTCTTGGGAAGCGGGTTTAAGAAGAAAAACGGCGTTAGAGACTGGCCGGCCATGCACAAAAAGACATTGCAGTTGTTGGCGCGTTTTGGCATACAGGCAAAACCTGCCCAAAAATCCAAAAACCTCTCGCTGGCGGAAAAGTATTTGATGCAGTTTGCGCGTGTGCTGCTGGGCCGTTACCAGATTGTGATATTGGATGAACTGACCGATTCACTGACGATGGCGGAAGTGGATAAGGTGTATGAAGCGGTGGAACAGCTCAAGAGCGAAGGCGCCGCGGTCATTTATATCACGCACCGTATAGACGAAGCGATCCGGATTGCGGATATGATCGGCGTGATGAAGGACGGGGAAATGGCGGCGCTCATACCCGCAGAGCAGGCGGCTACCGATCTCATCGCCAATAAAATGCTGGGCAAAGATATAAAGGATCACTACCCCAAGCTTTCTGTGGCGAGCGGCGAGGTGGTGATGCGTGTGCAGCATATCAGCAACAAATTTGTCAAGGATATCAGTTTTTCACTGCGGCGCGGCGAGGTATTGGGTATCGCCGGGTTGGTGGGCTCCGGGCGCACCAACTTGGTAAAGGCGATCGTGGGGGTTGACCGGCTGGATGAGGGCTGCGTGGAGGTGCTGGGCGGCGGGCGGAAGAATATAGGCTATATGCCCGAGAACCGGGACGCACAGGGGTTGTTTGAAGATTTTTCCGTCGCGCAGAATGTGACGATCAAAAACCTGGAGCGCATAAGCGCCATGCACTGGATCAAGCCAAAGAAGGAAGAAGAAGCCGGCGCGGACATGATGTACCGGCTGGGCATACGGGCGCAAAACATACACCAGAAGGTGCGGTATTTAAGCGGCGGAAACAAGCAGAAAACGCTGGTGGGGCGCTGCGTGTTTTCCCAATGCAGTATTTATGTGTTTGACGAACCCACAAAAGGCGTAGATATTGCGGGTAAGGTGGAGATATACAACATCATCAACGAGCTGGTGCGCAAGGGCGCGGCAATCATATTGGTATCGTCCGACTTTTCCGAACTGGCGGGGATGTGCGACCGTGTGCTGGTGATCCGAAAAGGCCGGATGGTGGTAGAGCTGTCCCGGCGTGAGCTGGATCAGCAGATTTTGTTTACGTATTGCAAGGAATAGCCTTGTGCGGCCGCCCCTCGCTCACAGCTCATCTTCCTGCAAAATCCCCTGGGAAAGCGCGGCTTTCATGAGCTTTTTAAAACCAAGAAATGTTTTCGCGTTGTCGATGGGCGGCTCAATGCCGGCAAGCTCAAATACGCTCAACTCATTATAGGCCATTACACAAAAGATAAAAAGAGTGGCGAGCGTCTTTGTGTCGGACGGCGGAATCTCGCCGGATTCGATCAGGCTGTCAAAGCTCTCTTTCACATTATTGATGCTGCCTTTATAAATATACTCAAACGCGTATTTGCGGGCGGATTCGTGGTTATGCTGTTCCTTTATCGTCATCGCCATACCAAAAAGCAGAATAGGGCTTATGTTTTCGGAATAATCCCGGTCATACAGGCTATCCAGCATCTCGTCCAGCGTTTTTGCGCTCTTGACCTTTTTATGCAGCCAGGCGTTTGCTTGCTCGTAGACCTCCCCAAACCGTAATAAAATATCTTCGATCAGCGCGTCCTTATCTTCGTAGTAATAGTAGATCGAGGCAATTTTGATCCCTACCTTTTTAGCGATTTCCTTTAACGTAACTGCCTTAAATCCCTTTAACGCGAAAAGCGTAGTTGCCGTATCCAATATTTTGTTTTGGGTATCGCTGTCACAATCAAAAACCGGCTTTTTTTTGGACATGGTTCCTTCCTCCTTAATTTAGGTGACTTCTTTATTATACCATATTCTATTAGGTTAAAACCTGTAATAGTAATCCCAGACGGTTACTTAAGCCGCCACCGGGTATTTTTTGTTGTTAATTCCACCCCGATATAGTATAATCGCTAGGTAAGCGCTGATTAAATCGCGGCCGGATTTGCGAGCCTATTTGATCAGTGGTTATCTATGTATGAAGCATAAAGAGAGGACAGGGCGGTTTGAAGATCACAAATGCCATGACGGGGAAAAAGGAAGAGTTTGTGCCCTTGCATCAGGGAAAGGCGAATATCTACGCGTGCGGGCCGACAGTATATAATTATTTCCATATTGGCAACGCGCGCCCGTTTATCGTATTTGACACGCTGCGCAGGTATCTGGAGTACCTTGGATATGACGTGACGTATGTGCAAAACTTCACCGATGTGGATGACAAAATGATCTGCGCCGCAAAGGAGGAGGGCGTCACCGTGGCGCAACTCGGGCAGCGGTATATCGCGGCGTATTTTAAGGACGCGGAAGCGCTGGGCATAAAACCCGCGACCGTACATCCAAAAGCGACAGAGCACATAGCGGATATTATCGCGCTGATTGAAAAACTGATCGAAAAGGGCCACGCCTATCAGTCGGGTGGGGACGTGTATTTTGACACAAGCAGCTTTGCCGGGTATGGTAAGCTTTCCGGGCAGGATCTTTCCGAACTGGAATTGGGCGCGCGCGTCGAGGTGAGCGAACAGAAAAAGAACCCGATGGATTTTGCGCTGTGGAAGGCCGCGAAGCCGGATGAGATCGCGTGGGACAGCCCGTTTGGCAAAGGCCGGCCGGGCTGGCACATCGAGTGTTCAGCTATGAGCATGAAATACCTCGGCGATACGCTTGATATCCATGGCGGTGGGCAAGACCTGATGTTCCCGCATCACGAGAATGAGATCGCGCAGAGCGAGACCGCCACGGGCAAGCCTTTTTCAAGGTATTGGATGCACAACGGGTACATCAATATCGACGGGGCGAAAATGTCTAAGTCGGCGGGCAACTGCTTCACGGTGCGGGATATTTTAAAGGAGTTCGACGGGATTGTCGTGCGGCTGTTTATGCTGGATGCGCACTACGCCAGCCCAATCAACTTTTCGCGGGAGCTGCTGCTGCAATCGCAAAGCGCGTACGCGCGCATACAGAATTGCAGGGAAAACCTGCAATATTATATGGAGCACCCCAAAGACGCGCATGTGGATGTGAACGCGGCGGCAAAAGAGCTTCACGATAAATTCCTCGAATGTATGGACGATGACCTCAATACGGCCGGTGCGATCGGCGCGATATTCGAGTATATCAAAACGGTCAATACGCTTTTTGGGCAGGGGGCGGAAAAGGACGCCGCGGCGCGCGCTTTAAGCGAACTGGACGAGCGGCTTTTTGTGCTGGGGCTTTTAAAAGAGGACGCCGGTGTGCCAAAGGAAGTCGCGGAACTGGCGGAGAAGCGGGCCGCCGCGCGGGCGCAAAAAGACTGGGCAAGATCGGACGCGTTGCGCGAACAGATAAAAGAACTGGGGTATGAAATAAAAGACACGCCGGACGGCATGAAAATCAGTAAAGTACAGGGGGCCTAAAAAATGGAGCAATTAAGGGCATTGGCGGAGCAAAGCGCCGCCACGCAAGGGCAGGCGAACGCGGCGCCGGGGATGGATTTTATGTTGATGTTCAACATATTCATTGCCGGGTACCTGCTATATTACGCGATCAAAGGGACTGGAAAGGTTTATGAGAACGACTATCCGCCGGCAATGAAAGAGGCGCACTCGAAATTCATGCGGAAATTCTGCTGGATCGTGGGCGCGGGTATGCTGGTATTCACCATATTGGAATTTATACAGGGTTTTGGCAGCATTTGGACGACGATCAGCATCGTATACGTACTGGGCGGGGTCGT
>DOMW01000079.1 GCA_003510345.1 Clostridiales bacterium
AACCAGGAAGTGGCAATCGTATCCTGGGCTTCGGGTGGCTGGATGGCAGAGCCCGCGCAGAAAGCTATGACCGACGCGATCACATCGCTGGGCGCGGATGGTTTCGACGGCGTGTATGTGCACAACAACCCGATGGCGGAAGGCGTGATCGCCGCTATGGAAGAACAGGGCCTCAACCCGTCCGATTACTGGATCGGTTCGTGCAACGGCCGTGAAATGTCCTGGCAGTGGGCAAAAGACGGCATTATAACTATGGACGTAAACCAGCCCTCTACCATTGAAGGCAGCACGCTGTTCCAGCAGATCAACGCGTATTTCACAAACCAGGAATACAGGAAGTATGTCCATCCTTACCTGACCCCTTACACAAAAGACAACATCGCGGAGCTTGAGCCTACGCTTGTCGCGAACACCGATACCGCGAAATTCCTTAAGGATTATGAAGCCGGTACGATCGTAACAGATATCAACGACCCGCTGTTCACAGACCAGGAAGGGTTTGGCGGCGGCGCGTAACAAAGAAACGCTCTGCTTCAAAAAACAGCAGCCTGTATATTGATAAATGAAGGGTTGCACTCTATAGGGATAAGAAAAGAAGCCCCGGCCTATGGCCGGGGCTTTCAGGTTGCCATAAAAGGGTATAATACCCCGACCATAGTGGGCGGAACGCGCGCACTTTAACGCGGGGCGCAGGGCTTGCCCCGCGGCATAATAGCATTTATTGACAGCCTAAATCGCTTTCCCGTACCCTTCCCGTATCAACCTCGCCAGCGGCTCTTTGGGCGAAAGGCCCATCACATCGGTAAGCACCGCGTCTATCCCCCGCTCCGCGAGCAGCTGCTGGATTTTCACCGCGCCCGGGTCGTCTTTATTGTCGTAAAAAAGCGCTGCCGTAATGCCTTTTATGATGCTGCCTGGGTCTATATCCCATTCCATCGCGTAAAGCGCCGCGCCCACCAGCCTGTCGTTTTTCCGCAGCTTGCGCACGGGGTCGCCTGCCACGCGGCTTATCGTATCCCTAAGCGCCCTGTTTTTAAAACGATACAGCAGGTCGTCTTTGTTTGCCGTTATCTCTTCCTGCGGCACGGCCAGATATTCCTTGCCGAGAGCAAGTACCGTGCACTGCATTGCCGCCGCCACCGTTTTTTTGATCCGCGCGTCCCTTATCGCGTCCGAAATATACGCGTATCCACTTTGATAGCCAAAATACGCGCAAAGCGCGTGACCCATGTTGTGCAAAAACAACTTGCGTTTGACATAGAAACTAAAGGGCGTGAACGGTTTTAAGCCCAAAAGAGGCGGGATTCCATTTTTAAACCCCAGCGCGTCTACCGGCAACTCGGCATACGGCTCCACCGCGATCAAAAGCGGGTCAGCCGCCTTTTCTTCCGGCGTGAGGGGCGGCACCATGCGCCCGATAGACGCTTCCACAAGCCCCAGGTTCTTATCCGCCCAGCTTCGCGTTTCCCCGTCAAGTTTTTTGTAGATCATTTCGCGCATTAGTTTGTCCGCGTCGATCTGATTTTCCGCCAGTATGACATCGAGCGCGCCGCCGCCCCGGCTCATGCGCAGGGCGATTCCCTTTGCCATGGTAGCGGCGATATGCGGCAGTACGTTCACGCCGACCGCCGTGGCCATGATATCGCAGCCCGCGATCTCTTCCGCGGCTCGTTCATCCCCCGCGTCCACCGCGTAAACGTTTTTTACGGTTTCGTAATGACTCTGCCCGTCCGAAACGATATGCACCCGGTAGGCGTGTTCTTTGTTGAACGCAGCCAAAACCTGCTTGTCGATATCGAGGAAGCATACCTCGTACCCGCTGTCGGAAAACACCTTCCCTATAAACCCGCGGCCGATATTGCCCGCGCCATACATTACCGCTTTTTTCATTTTACCCCGTATTCCTCATATAGAGCCACCGCTTGTGCCATTTCGCGCATACCGGACGTCGTGTCTTCCCCGGCAAGCGAACAGACCGCGCTTGCGTGCCCCATTGTAAGCGCTTCATCCAGCGGCTTTTCACTATACGCCGCGTAAAGTATGCCCGCGCAGAACGCGTCGCCCGCGCCCACCGTTCCCTTGATATATCCTTTGGGCAGGCGGGCACCCGGTTTCTCAATATACGTTCCGGCCCCGTCCATCGCGAAAGCGCCTTCCGGGGCGTGGATGACCGCCCATGTGGAAACGCCCATACCAAACAATGCGGAAAGCGCCGCCACCATGTTTTCCCGCGCCAGCGCGCCGCCGCTATCCCGCAAGCAAATGCCCGTCGCCTGCTGTGCCTCCAGCTCATTTATCACGCAATAATCGACATAACGGAGCGCGGGCGGCACCAGTTTTTTGAACCGGTCGCTCGCCTCGCTCACAATATCGACAGATGTTTTTTTGCCGTGATCCCGCGCTTGCTTCAGCAGCCGCGCCATCCTTGTGCCGTAGGTAGCGTCCGGTTCGTCCAGCGTATCGAGAAGCAGTATATAGCCGATATGGAACAGCTCGGCTTTGATGGCGGCCCAGTCAAAATCATCCTCGCAGAGCACCGAGCCTCCGCCGCCATAGGTGAAAAACGTGCGCTGTTTTGTTCCGGCGTCGCTCATGACGAGTGTGAACGACGTCCGCACATCCCCGCACCGGATCAGCCCGTCAAGCGAAATATTCGGAAAGCGCCCAAGTTGCTTTTCTATAAAATCGCCATCTTCATCTTTGCCGATAATGCCCACCACTTGCAAGGGCAGCGACGGGTCAAGCTGCGCGAGGTCCATTGCCACATTGTTGAGCGCCCCGCCCGTCGCGCGGGATACGTCCTTGATCGCGGCCAGCTCGCCCGGGCCCGGGTACCGCTCTATGGGGTACAGTGTATCTACAATCGAGTTTCCCGCAACACAAATACCATTTTTCATTTTCGTTTCTCCCTTGTCGAATTGATATGATTCCTCATTACTATTTTTCCGGCCACGGATGCGGCACAAGCTCTTTTAACGTGACGCTCTCCGGTTTCCCGCCGGACTTTTGTGTGACCACGCGAAATGTCTCCGCGTCGCAAAATTCCAGCATCACCTGCCTGCATACGCCGCATGGAAACACAGGGGAAAGCGCTGTTGCGCCGCGCGCGCCGCCCACAACCGCAATCACTTCAAATTCCCGCGCGCCCTGTGAAACCGCTTTAAAAAAAGCCGTGCGCTCCGCGCAGTTTGTGGGGGAAAACGCGGCGTTTTCTATATTGCAGCCGGTGTATACTTCCCCGTTCTTCGCGAGGAGCGCCGCGCCCACCAGATAGTTTGAATAAGGCGCGTAAGCTTTTTCCCGCGCTCGCTTCGCAATGTCCGCCAGTTCCCGGTCGGTCATGTTTCACCCTCCTGTATTTGCCCTAATACCAGCGGCAACCGCGCCGGCTTTTCTTCCTGTATCAATATTGTGTCTGTGATAGTGGAAAGCCCGCGGCGCAGCCGGGCCTCGTCCGAAGAATACAGCCACGCCAGCACATCGCCCCCGTCCACTCTTTCGCCCTGCTTTACGGCAAGCCGTATGCCCGCGGCGTAGTCGATCTCCGACTGTTTTGTTTCCCGCCCCGCCCCGAGCGCCACAGCCGCAAGGCCGATCTTATCCGTTACAAACGCGCCCACATACCCGGCACGCTCCGCTTTTACTTCCGCGCAATACTTTGCCTGCGGCAGCAACTTCGGGTCGTCGGCCACGCGCACATCGCCGCCCTGCGCGCCCACCATCGCGCGGAACTTCGCAAACGCCGCACCCGATAAAAGCGCATCCTTCGCCATCTTTTGGCACTCGTCCGCCGTGCCCTTTCCGGCAAGGGCAAGCATGGCCCCCGCCAGCAGTATACAAAGCTCGGTAAGGTCGCCCTGCACCTCGTTTTTAAGTACGCCCACCATCTCCGCCACTTCCAACGCCGTGCCGATATTCCTGCCGAGCGGCTGGTTCATCTGCGTGAGCATCGCCGCCGTTTTCCTGCCAAAGCTTTCGCCTATCGCCACCATCTGCCGCGCCAAGGCCCGCGCACGCTCCGCGTCTTTCATAAACGCGCCGCTACCTACTTTTACATCCAGCAAAATGGCATCCGCGCCGCCCGCGATCTTTTTGCTCATGATGCTCGCGGCTATCAGCGGTATGCTTTCCACCGTCGCCGTCACGTCGCGCAGCGCGTATATCTTTTTATCCGCCGGGGCAAGGTTCCCCGTCTGCCCCACGATGCTCACGCCCACCGCGTTCACAGCGGCAAAAAATTCTTCCCGCGAAAGCGCTGTTCTGTAGCCGGGGATAGATTCCAGTTTATCCAGCGTACCGCCCGTGAACCCGAGGCTTCTGCCGGACATCTTCGCCACAGGCACACCGCAAGCGGCTGCGATTGCGCCCACAACCGGGCTTGTTTTGTCGCCCACACCGCCCGAGCTGTGCTTATCTACCTTGATCCCTTTTATCGGCGAAAGGTCGGCTACTTCCCCGGAATACGCCATACACTTTGTTAGCGCGGCTGTCTCCGCGTCGTCCATACCGTTTATGGCCACCGCCATCAAAAACGCGGCCATCTGGTAGTCGGGCAATTCGCCCTTTGTGTAAGCTTTTGTCACAAAAGAGATTTCTTCCGCCGCAAGCGCCAGCGCGCGCCGTTTTTTGTCCAGTATTTCGTAAACCGTCATAGGTTGCCCCCGTTTTTGATTGAAACTTAGTATTATTTTATCACACACACAGGGGGAAATGAAGCGTCTGTATTCTTTGGGCGTGACTAGAGGGTCAACCCACGCCTCGTGCTTTTGCTACCCTTTTGCAGGTGGTAATTCAACAATGTTTGTCTATTCAGAGGGCAAATGTCGGGTATGAATTGTTCATTGAACGCAACCAGCCGTTCAAGTCAGGGTGTGTAAAGAGATAGGTAACAGTCGCGCCGGGCATAAACGTTATTCTTCACAGTATTTCAAAAGAATTTTTATAAAAATGNNAGCTCGTTTGACATTGCGCTGCGGTCAACACACAGGTAATGCGCTAATTCCTCCCGGTTATAGGGAATGGTGAATTTTTTCGCCACCCCCCTTTGCATATCAAAAAACGTGAGCAGTTTTTCGCGGGTCGTCCTTTTGGAGAGGATTTCATTTTTCTGGTTTAGCAGCAGGTTTTTGCAAGCCAGCAGCCGTAACATATTCGCGATAAGCCGCGCGTGAAAGGGGCAGGCGGCGGCGCAGGATGTTATGACTTTCTTATAGTCCAGCATCAGTATTTCGGCATTTTCCTTTGCCAAAACGGTGACAGGGCTTTGCGCGATCTCAGCGCAGGCAAATACCTCACCAAATATCTCTGAAACGCCAAGCTCTGTCAAAATAGCGACGCGCCCGTCTATATCTTCTTTGATAACCTGTACGCTGCCGGATAAGACCAAGCCGACAAAATTCACCGCATCGCCGGACAACAAGATGACCTCGCCTTTTATATAAGCGGCGGTTTTTGCCGACAGGCAATCCAGCATCCGCGCAAAGTCGCTGAAGGCTATTCCCTGCAACAAGGGGCTACTTTTTACTGTTTCAAAAATCTTTCTCAAAAAACCACTCCACGTTGCATATACAACGGACACATTGCTTTTATTGTAGTATGCTATGGTCATCAAGTCAAGGCAACGGGAGGTAATCATTGTGGTTAGGAAAATTATAAAGATTGATGAGGATAAGTGCAACGGCTGTGGCCTGTGCGCGTCGGCTTGCCACGAAGGGGCGATCGGCATGGTAGGCGGCAAGGCAAAACTACTGCGCGACGACTACTGCGACGGGCTGGGCAACTGCCTGCCCGTTTGCCCGACGGGTGCAATAACCTTTGAGGAACGGGACGCCGCGGCCTATGACGAAGCCGCTGTGAAAACGAACATGGAAAACCGCCAGCCGGAAACTTTAGCTTGCGGCTGCCCGGGCACGAACGCGAAAGCAATCAAGCGTAAAGAAAGTGACTCGGTGCGGGAACAACCGGGCAAAGCAGAAACCTACCTGAATCAATGGCCCGTGCAAATAAAGCTTGTACCGGTAAACGCGCCCTATTTCGATAACGCGAATTTGCTGGTCGCGGCTGATTGCGCCGCTTACGCCTACGGTAATTTTCATGCGGCGTACATGAAAAACAAAGTCACCATCATCGGCTGCCCAAAGCTGGACGAGGGGGATTATAGCGAAAAACTGACCGCCATTCTGCGGCAGAACAATATCAAATCTGTGACGGTCGTCCGCATGGAGGTGCCTTGCTGCGGCGGCATTGAAAACGCGGTGAAAACAGCTCTTCAGGATTGCGGGAAGCTCATTCCGTGGCAGGTTGTCACCATTTCAACCGACGGTAGAATTTTGGATAATTAAAGGGGGGTACATTATACTATATACTATGAATTTAGCCATATATAACGGCTTATACCATTTCCCATTAAAACGTCTGCGTTTTTAATCCGCCCGGCCATGGTGCCCAAAAACACTTCTTCGACGCGCCGTGGCCGCGCGGGTTAGGTAGCGCCTTTTAGCGTTGCCTAACGGGGAAGCCGTTCAATATCTAATTCCATTTTTAGGTTTTTCTATTTGGGATTAGTATTTTAGTATTATTGAAGAAGTAACCCCTATACTGCTTATCGAAATAAGCAACAAAGCTGAACGCTGCGCCTATAAATGTAGGTTTGGCGTTCGGATTTCGACCGTTGTTCAATTCTACGAAACTTTTTGTCACTGCCTTGACAAATCTCACAAATCGCGATATGCTAAGCATATGCTTAATATTAAGCACTTGCTTAGATTTGGAGGTTTTATGGGTAATCGGGATAAGGAGAAAGAGTATAGGCGATTGCAGATTTTAGAAATAGCGCTTGACCAGTTTATTGCAAAGGGTTATTATGGCGCGTCCACACGGGAAATCTGTAAGATCGCAGGCGTCAGCTCCGGCTTGCTGTTCCATTATTTTGATTCAAAGCTGGCTTTATATGAGGCTCTAATTGAGATCGGCTGCGATAAATTAACGCTGGATGTTGCATCAACAGAAAGCCCAATCAAAGTATTTGAGCAAAAATTGTTTGATATGATGCAAATGATTGTCGCCAGGCCATTTGCGGCTAAGATGTTCGTGTTTATGGGTTACGCGGTTTACAATGCGGCGCAGATTTCGCAAAAGGCCGGTATTATGCTGGCGCGGCATGACCTTATTCGTCAGTCTGTACCACTCATCCAAGAAGGCCAGAGGCTTGGCGAAATACGTTCGGGGGATGCGCATGCTCTGTCCGTTGCGTTTTGGTGTTCATTGCAAGGCATAGCCAAGGCCATTGCGTTAAACCCCGAAACGCCTTGCCCGGACGCAGCGTGGATCCTGGATATTCTACGGGTTTACAAATATGAAGGAATAGAAATGCAATGAATAAACGGTTGTTACAAAAGGCTTTTGACGCAGTGACTAGATCTAAACAAATATATGAAACTGTTTTATTTGTGGAAAATTCCACCGGTAGTTTTTCAGAATACTTTGGGTATGGCGGGCGCGATATTGATACGCCTATGATTGTGGCAAGTATCACAAAGATGTTCACTACAGCATGTGTTTTGAAAATCTGCGAAAGCGGGCGGCTTGCGCTGGATGATAAAATTGCGCCGTATTTTACTGAAGAACAGCTAAAAGGGCTTCACATATACAAAGGGCATGAATACTCTTTCGGCTTAACGATTTCTGATTTACTTTTCCAAACAAGCGGTTTGCCGGATAGCTTTGAGGATGGAAATACGGAATCCGTTTTGCAGGGTGATATATATACTACATTTGCGGATTCTTTAGCGGAAACGAAGAGTCAAACGCCGCATTTTGCCCCCCATACAGGAAATAAAGCGCATTATGCCAATATCAACTTTGACCTGCTCGGTGAAGTATTGGTTAAAGTTACGGGGATGCCTCTTGCCGAACTATATCAACAAATCATTTTCGCACCATTGAAAATGACCCATACTTATTTGGCAACTGATGAAAATGATTTTGTTCCCCACACATACTATGGTGAGCAAAAACTGAAACGCCCCAAAATCATTGCGTCGAGCGGCGCTGCCGGAGGAGGTATATCAACGCCAAGGGATTTAATGGTTTTCAGCAAGTGCTTTTGGAACGGAAGCCTCTTTGATAAAATTATTTTTGAACAGCTTTCCATATACAAACGTTTACAAGCCAGCAAAGGGCCGATTTGTTATGGCGGCGGGTATATGCAGATTCCCTTACATGGGTTACCAACCCTTTTCATGGGAAAAGGTGAATTGTTGGGGCATTCAGGCTCGACAGGCTCGTTCATGTTCTACTATCCTGAGAAATATTTGCATTTTATTGGTGACCTCGCACAATTTACGAATCCCGCACTTCCAATCAGGCTTGTGATGAAGCTGGCAATGATGGCTAAATAAAGGGTAGGCGTATAGCGGGCGTGGCCACGCCCCCAAACCGCCCTCTCTTTAATTTAATTCCAATTTGTGGTATGCTGAAAACAAATCCATCAGCTATACGACATTCATTGGGTGAAAAATATGGCGATGATCGACAAAATCAACGCAAAACTGCAAAAGGCGTTCGGCGGCCGCGTATCCGCGCATGAAGCGCACGGGTGCGTTGTGCTGACCGGGGCGCTTTCCCATTGGGACGATATCGTGCGCGCCGGGCAGATGGCGGTACATAAAAAACGGTATATCGGCGTGTTAAACGACATCACATACACGGGCAAACCACTCGTGCCGCCGCGTATGCCCGCCCTGCGTGACGGCACGCTCGAAGGCCTGCGCCCAGACGTGCTTGTCATCGGCGGCGGCGTTATCGGCTGCGCCATCGCGCGTGAGCTGACGCGTTATAAGCTGGACGTACTGTTGGCGGAAAAGGAGCACGACCTCGCCATGCAGGCGTCCGGCCGCAACGACGGTATGGTGCACGCGGGCATCGATCTTTCCAAGCATTCGCAAAAATACCGCTACAATATGGCGGGCAACCGCATGTATGAACAGATATGCGCCGAGCTGGAAGTGGAGTTTAAGCGGTGCGGGCAGTACATCTGCTTCAACGGCAAGGGGTGGAAGCCGCTGCTGTACCTATCGCTTCTCTATTGGAAATGGCTGGGGCTTCCCGGCGTGAAAGTATTGAACAAACGTAAGCTAAACCAGGCTGAACCGTCTATAAACAGCGGTTTTGACGCGGCGCTGTTCTTCCCGTCAAGCGGCGTCGTGTGCCCGTTTGGCCTCACGGTAGCGTACGCGGAAAACGCAGTGCAAAACGGCGCGCGCGTGTCGTTGGATACGGCTGTGCTTTCCATGCGGGTGAAGGACGGGGCGGTCATCAGCGTACAGACCAACCGCGGCACGGTGTACCCCAGAGTAGTGGTAAACGCGGCGGGCGTTTTTTGTGACGATATCGCGCAGATGGCGCAAGATCGCTTCTACTCCATACACCCGCGCAAGGGAACCAACGCCATACTGGATAAAAAGCACAGCGATTCCATTGTGCGCACAGTGGCCTCGTCCATAGGGACGGTGTCCACAAAGACGGCGCACTCCAAGGGCGGTGGCGTGGTGCGCACGGTGCACGGCAATGCGCTGATCGGCCCGGACGCGGCGGAAACCCCCGAAAAGGAAAACTACGCCACAACGCCCGAAGGTGTGCGGCAGACATTCGCGCGGCAGGGGCAAACCAGCCCCGCGCTGAACGAGCGCCAGATCATCACATATTTCACAGGCGTACGCGCGCCCACCTACGAAGAAGATTTTGTAGTGTGCACAGGCAAGTTCACCAAAAACATGGTGCACGCGGCGGGCATACAGTCTCCCGGACTGACGGCAGCGCCCGCCATTGGGGCGCGCGTCGCGGAACTGGCCGTGGAGTTGTTGGAACAGCATGGTACGGTGGCGCGCAACGAAGCGTTTGACCCGCACCGCAAGGCTATTCCAAAGCCGTCGCGGATGGACGACAGGGAGCGGGCGGCGCTCATACGCCAAAGCCCGGATTACGGCGTTATTGTGTGCCGGTGCGAGGAAGTCAGCAAGGGAGAAGTATTGGACGCGCTGC
>DOMW01000122.1:0-2404 GCA_003510345.1 Clostridiales bacterium
GGCTTGCACGCCTTTAAGGGAGTTTTTAGAACCGTAGGTTCTAAACCGCCGGAGGCATGTAATGCGCCGCAGGCTCCTTGATCAAAAAGGAATACCTAAAAGCAAACGCAAGGTTATTTTGCTGTTTTGCCTTTATTTTTTAATTCCTGCAGGCTAAGTTCCCCACGGCTTATTACGATACGCAAATACGTGCGATACATGCTGTGGCCGATACCCATAGTCTCTGCTGCGGGGCGCGGCTTCGTCTTCCCTGACAGTCTGACCTTTCATGTGCAGAGAAGGGAGTATACGCAGTTTTCCTTTGCAATCCGCCCACTAAACCGGGTATAATGAAAAAAAGGGTCGTTTCATAAAAATATACAAGGAGGCAGTAACCATGAGAGAGAAAATCATTGTTACGGTAGGCCGCCAGTTTGGCAGCGGCGGCAGGGAAATCGGCAAGGCGCTGGCGCAAAGGATGGGCATTCCTTTCTATGACCGCGACCTCATAAAGCTGGCCTCGGAGCAAAGCGGGTATAACAAGGATATTTTGGAAGGCGCGGATGAACAGGCCGCCAGTGTTTTTTTGCAGTCCTTTGCCAACACCGCGTATACTGCAAGCTCGCGCATTTCGCTTCCCACGGAAATATCCATAAACGACAAGCTGTTTTTCGCGCAGGCCGATGTGATCAAAAAAGCGGCGGAGGAAGGCCCGTGCGTCATTGTGGGCCGTTGCGCGGATTACATACTGCGCGAACGGGATGACTGCCTCAATATATTCATTCACGCGCCGCTTGCCGTGCGCATCGACCGCGTTATGAACCTTTACAGGCTGGGGATGAGCGAGCACGAGACGAAAAATACGATCATAAAAACGGACAAAAAACGCGCCAGTTACTACAACTACTATTCCAACAAGGAATGGAGCAGCATAGTAAGCTACGATTTTACGCTGAACAGCTCCCTTTTAGGGGTAGACCGAACAACGGACGTTCTCTTTGACATCGCGATGAGTTTTAAAGAAAATGAGCTTTAGAACAAATTAACTGGGAGTGACCGTTTTGCATATACTATTTTATTCGCGATATGAGCGGCGTGAGTGTTGCTTCGCCGGGCGGTACAGACTTCTTATGTTAATGAGTTCATCCTTTCCCGCGCTACGCGCGGAAAAGGTGATGGTGAGCCGTCCGTCACGCGCGCGGGCGGTTCATCAGGCGCTCCGTCATTGATAAGGCAGGAAAAGCACTCCGCTATGAGAAAAAACGCTGCCCTATGATAGAATAAAGCCACAAACAGAAAGGCACGTTTTTTCTAATCCATTCTTCACCGCCCGCCCGTGCGCCGAACGGGGGAAAATAGAGGAAATGGAGAGACGCCCGACGGGGAACGCGCGTATTAAACGACACGCCGCCGTGATTGAAACCGGGAAATCAATGCGCATTAGACACTCCCAATTGACTTAGCGTTGGGTAAGTATTTTTGCCAAGGATAACGCTCTATGCCAAACTAATTTGCTCTAAGGAAACAGCCGCCAAATATCCGCGCTGCTGGTAGATACCGCCTGCGCCCCGCTTGTAAGCGCTTGCCCTGCCTGCTTGGCCGTTTTGACCATGCCGCCCGCGATGATGGGCATACGGATGCTTTTCGCCAGCTCCGTGATCACGTCGTACACAAGGCCGGGCATTACCTCAACAGCGTCCGGCCCGCATGTTTTTACCGCCTGTACACCTGTGTCAAAAGCGGACGCGTCGATCATAAAAATGCGGAACACCGTTTTCAGCCCAAACTCCCGCGCTTGCTTTACGGCGGCCGGTTTTGTGGAAAGCACACCGTCCGCGCCCACGCGCTCCGCCACATAGCGAATACCTTCCCAATCCGGCCGCAGGCCGTCTATAAGGTCGATGTGCACAAACACATTCTTGCCGTTTTCTTTCAGTACCCGCACATTTTTGGAAAGGTCGGTGATGTTGCCAAACAGCAGAAAAGCGGCGGGAAGGGAAAGCCGGCATGCCGCCGAAAGCGCCGCCTTGTCCTTTACCGCCGCGATGATTTGGCTTTGTTGCAACACAGGCGACATAGCGCCCCCTCCTGCCGACGTATTAAATCATATCACCCGCACCTTGATAACGCCGCTGATGGATTCGATACCCGCGTCGCCCGGGAAGGAACCGTCCAGATCGAGCACGGTATATGCGGCGTCGCCGCGGGATTTATTTACCATCTCCGCGATGTTGATACCATTTTCGGCGATCTTGTTCGTGATCTGCCCCACCATGTTGGGCGAATTTTTGTGGATGATGGTCACGCGCACCCTGTCTGTGCGGGGCAGGCTGCATTCCGGCAGGTTGACGGAATTTAAGATGCTGCCCGTCTCAAAGAAATCATTGAGCTGGCTTGCCGCCATGACGGCGCAATTCTCCTCGCT
>DOMW01000122.1:2418-4600 GCA_003510345.1 Clostridiales bacterium
ATCATATCGTCGTCCGGGAAATCGGTCACATATTTTTGCACGGTGCCCGCCTCGATCGCGTCGAACAGCGAAGTTGTTTTTACGAGGCCGCCGCGCGCAAAGTTCAAAAGGATGACGCCGCGCTTCATCTTGGAAAACTCGGGGGAGCTTAAGAACCCCTTTGTTTTATCGGAGAGCGGGATATGCAGGGAGATGAAATCGGATTTTTCCAGTAATTCATCCAAGTTGTCCGCGCGTTGTGTCTTTGTGGAAATGGCCCAGGCACGGTCTACCGAAAGGAACGGGTCGTAACCGATCACATCCATGCCGATGGCGGCGGCTGTGTTTGCCACAAGTATGCCGATGGCGCCAAGGCCGATCACCCCGAGAGTCTTGCCCTTAAGCTCGCCGCCCACAAACTGGCCCTTGCCTTTTTCCACCAGTTTCGGAACGTCCGCGCCCTGGCCTTTTAGTGTTTTGGCCCAGTCATACGCCTCAAGCAGGTTGCGGGACGCGGCGATCATACCGCCTAAAACAAGCTCCTTTACGCCGTTTGCGTTGGCGCCCGGCGTATTGAATACCACGATGCCCTTCTCTGTGCATACGTCGATGGGGATGTTGTTTGTGCCCGCGCCCGCCCGCGCGATTGCAAGGGTGCGTTCGGCAAAATCGATCCCGTGGCAATCGGCGCTTCTTACGACCATACCGTCCGATTCCGCGTCTTCCAGATGGGAAGAGACGTTAAATTTCTCTTTGGGCAGATAGTCGTATATGACGGGCGATATCTTGTTCAGTTTTTTGATATTATACATAATGGCTTTAGCTCCTATCTGTTTTCCGTTTCAAATTTTTGCATGAAAGCGATCAGCGCGCGCACCCCTGCTTCGGGCATCGCGTTATAGATGCTGGCGCGCATGCCGCCTACACTGCGGTGGCCTTTTAAGTTTGTAAGCCCCGCTTTTTTTGACCCGGCCACAAACGCGGCGTCTTTATCCGGGTCGCCCGTTACGAACGTAACGTTCATCATAGAGCGGTCGGCCACGTTGACCGGGTTGCTGTACAACTGAGAATTGTCGATAAAATCGTACAGCATACCGGCTTTTTCCTCGTTCAGCTTTTGCATCTGGCTTATGCCGCCCTGCTTCTTCAGCCATTTAAACACAAGCCCGGCAATATAGACCGCGTAGGTGGGCGGCGTGTTGAACATGGAACTGTTCTCCGCCTGCACTTTGTAGGAGAGCATGTGGGGCAGGTCGTCCGAAGCGGACTGCACCAGGTCATCGCGCGCGATCACGACGGTAACGCCCGCCGGGCCGATGTTTTTCTGCGCCCCGGCATAGATGATGCCGTAATCCGCCACATTGACCGCTTCGGAAAGAATGAAGGAGGACATATCAGAAACAAGCGTCAGGCCGGATGGCGGTAATTTGGTGTAGCGCGTGCCATAGATCGTGTTGTTGGAGGTGATGTGGACGTAATCCGCATCCGTCGTAAACATGGGAGCTTCCAGCTTTGGGATATAGGAAAACGTCTTGTCCTCGCTGGAGGCGACCACATTTGCCGTTCCAACCTTTTTCGCTTCGGCAATCGCTTTTTTTGCCCACGCGCCTGTGCTTACGAAATGCGCTTTTTTATATTTAGTCATTAGGTTGAGCGGAACCATGTAAAACTGCATGGACGCGCCGCCCTGCAAAAACAGCACTTTATAGTTGTCGGGAATATGCATCAAATCGCGCAGGTCGGCTTCCGCCTCGTCGATGATCGCTTGGTATTCCTTGGAGCGGTGGCTCATTTCCATCACGTTCATGCCGCTTTCCCCAAAAGAAATAAAGTCTTTCTGCGCTTGCTCCAACACGGGTAAGGGCAGGCACGCCGGGCCCGCCGAAAAATTGTACACTCTTTCCATAAAAACTCCTCCTAGAATTTGTGAATATAGTAACAAGTATAAATTATAAATGTTTTGCGGTTGCATTTCAACTATTTGTGAAATGAAAGTGCGGGGTCGCGTTTGAAAGGCGTTAAATTTGGGGTAATCATACTAGGCAACCGATGATTAATTCAAGTCACGCATCTTTGTTTCCTTTTCTAGGGGCAATAAGGTTTTCCTATGCCCCGGGTAGTGGGGGTGAGATTTCAATTTACCCCTGCGCTGTTGTTGAAACGGCAACATTTTCCACCGAGGAAAGTTATGACGCTGCCGCTG
>DOMW01000159.1:0-210 GCA_003510345.1 Clostridiales bacterium
GGTGGCGGCGCGGGCGGCGCCATGACCTTCGGCAAGAGCAAGGCGCGCATGACGGACGGTGGCGAGACAAAGAAGACGTTTGGCGACGTCGCGGGCGCGGATGAGGAAAAAGAGGAACTGGTGGAGATCGTACAGTTCCTGAAGCACCCCGAGCGGTTTAAGGAACTAGGGGCGCGCATCCCCAAGGGTGTGCTTTTGGTCGGCCCTCCG
>DOMW01000159.1:260-3894 GCA_003510345.1 Clostridiales bacterium
GTGGGCGTGGGCGCTTCGCGCGTGCGCGACCTGTTTGAGAACGCCAAAAAGAATGCGCCGTGTATCGTTTTCATAGACGAGATCGACGCGGTGGGCCGGCAGAGGGGCGCGGGCCTGGGCGGCGGGCACGACGAGCGCGAGCAAACGCTGAACCAGTTGCTTGTGGAGATGGACGGTTTTGAGGTGAACGAGGGGATCATTGTGATGGCGGCGACCAACCGCAAGGATATACTCGACCCGGCGCTGCTGCGCGCGGGCAGGTTTGACCGGCAGATCACCGTGCATTACCCGGATGTGAAAGGCCGCGAGGAAATATTGAACGTACACGCAAAAGGCAAGCCGTTTGAAAGCGATGTGGATATGAAGACCATCGCGCGGCGCACACCCGGCTTTATTGGCGCGGACCTTGAGAATGTGCTGAACGAAGCCGCGATATTGACCGCGCGCCGCAAAAAGAAGAAGATCGGTATGCCGGAGATAGAAGAAGCAATCACTCGCGTGATAGCCGGGCCGGAAAAGAAGAGCCGCATTGTGACGGAGGAAGACAAACGCACCACGGCGTACCACGAGGTGGGCCACGCGATACTCGCGGCAAAGCTTCCCAAGTGTGACCCGGTGCACGAGGTTTCCATTATCCCGCGCGGGCAGGCGGCTGGCTACACCATGACGTTGCCCGAAAAGGACGACCAGCATGTGTTTAAGAGCAAGCTGATGGACGATATCACGATGATGCTGGGCGGCAGGGTCGCGGAAACGCTGACGATAAAGGACGTTTCCACCGGTGCGTTAAACGACTTGCAGCGCGCCACGGCCATCGCCAAGGACATGGTGATGAAATTTGGCATGAGCGAGGAGATCGGCCCCATGTTTTTGGGCGGCGCGCACGAGGTATTCCTGGGCCGGGAATTCGGGCAGCAGCAGGAGTTCTCGGATGAAACCGCTTCCCGCATCGATAAGGAAGCCAAAAAGATATTGGTCGCGTGTTATACAAAGGCGGAAGGGCTTTTAAAGGAAAACCTGAAAAAGTTGCTGGATATCGGCGAAGTGCTGATGCGCAAGGAAAAACTCACAGGCGAGGAATTTACAAAATTGCTGGAATCGCAGGATGGGCTTGAGGCGGACGCGATCGATATGGGCGATATGTCGTTCATGAGCGCCGATTTCGCGGACGATAAGGACAAAGAATAAAGAGAGGAACGGGCCGCCTGGCGCACGCCGCCGGCGGCCTTATTCGATAATGCTGGACCTACATATGCACTCAACCGCATCGGACGGCACGGATACGCCGGGGCAGATCATTGATAAATGCGCCCGGCTTAACCTTGTGCTTTCCTCCGTTACCGACCACGACACGATAGACGGGCAGCGCGAAGCGATCTGCGCCGCCCAGGAGAAAAGAATAAAATACCTGACAGGTGTGGAGTTTTCCGTGCAGCATACGGGCGAGCTGCATATACTTGGCTATGGCGTGGATATTGAAAGCGCCCCTTTTAAGGGCATGATGGACGAGTTGCGCGCCTCGCGTATAGAACGCGTGCACCTTATTTTAAAGCGCCTCGCAGAGCAGGGCGTACCGATTACGTTTGAGGAAGTGGAGCGCCACGCAAAAGGAAATACGCTCGGCCGCCCGCACATTGCCCTCACACTGATCGAACGGGGCTATTCCGGCAGTATGCAGGACGCCTTTTCGACGTACCTCAATGAAAACGGCTTATGCTATGTGCGCCGCCGCAAGTTAAACGCGAAAGAAGCGATGGATCTCATACACAGCGCGGGCGGCGTCAGCGTGCTGGCGCATCCGCGTTTCATAAAAACGGATGATATGGCCGCGCTTGTCGCCGGTATGAAGCGCGACGGCCTTTCGGGCATCGAGGTGTATTACCCCGCGCATTCGGACCGCGACGCCGAACGGTTTGCCGCCATTGCGCGGGCAAACGGCCTGCTGGTTACCGCAGGCAGCGATTACCACGGAAAAATGCGCGACTTTACGGCGATCGCCAGTGAAAAACGCACTAGCCCGCTTCTTGAACAAACAGTTCAACTTCTGCTCGACACATATGCCATGTAATAGATATATTATGAAAAATCGTGCGGATGTAATTGAACTTGCGGTCGCGGGGTGATATAATGGGTCTGGCGGCGGAAGCCGGTTTCGAATATTAACGAGTAAGGTGGTATGAAGGCAATGCTGATGGAAAGTCCGGACATTAAGATATTCGCGGGTTCGTCCGGCGCGTCATTCGCAAAAAAAATGTGCAAATATCTGGGCGCGGAATTGGGTTCTTCCGAAGTAATCCATTTCTCGGATGGAAATGTGTTCATCCGTATCAAGGAAACCGTGCGCGATAAAGATATTTATGTAGTGCTCCCCATTGGGCTTGACCCCAACAACGAACTGGTGGAGCTTTTATTTTGGATGGATTCGTTCAAGCGCGCGAGCGCCAACTCCATCACGGCGATCATCCCCTATTTCGGGTATGCCAAGGGCGATAAAAAGGATGAACCGCGCGTTTCCATACGGGCGCGCGTGTGCGCCGACTGCCTGGAGGTCGCCGGGGCGGACAGGGTGATCACCATGGACCTGCACAGCCCGCAGGTGCAAGGGTTCTTCCGGGTGCCGGTCGATCATCTGCTTTCACTCCCCATACTGTGTGAATATATCAAAACGATGGATCTGATGGAGGATCTCGTCGTGGTTTCCCCGGACGCGGGCTTTGCCAAAACGGCGAGAAAATACGCGGATTATCTGGGCGCGCCCGTAGCAATCGGTGATAAGACGCGTTCCAGTCACGATGAAAACGCGCAAATACTGGAGCTGATCGGCGATGTGGAGGGAAAGAACTGCCTGATCGTGGATGATTTTTCCATAAGCGGCGGCACGCTGGTAGATATCGCGAATCTGCTGAAAAAGCGCGGCGCACGGCATATCACGGCTTGCCTCGCGCATGTGATGCTGCGTGAAAAAGGCGTAAAGATGATTGAGGAAAGCCCGATCGAATACCTGATCGCAACGGACAGCGTGGAAAACCCGTTTATTGTGGGGCATGATAAATTTCTCACCGTTTCGGTCGCGCCGCTTTTTGCGGAGGCTGTATACCGCGTCCACGAGCGCGAATCGGTCAGCACGCTGTTTTCCTCTGTTCCGAAGCGCATAAAAGACGATTTGCACGCCTGCCAGATCAGCTTGTTTGAAAAGAAGTAGAAAACGTAACGGCGAGGGCTGTTTTCCGGGATTCATGGAAAACAGCCTTTTTTAGGGAACGCAGCATGCGTTTGCGCCGTCTAAGAGACGGTTAATTATACTACTCACGCATTAAAATGCCCTTTGTTTTAATGCCGCGCGACGCGCGGGGCTCATACTGCTCTTTGGCAGTATGAGCCGATGAGGTCGTTCAATACCATTACTGCAAAAATGGCGTGCCATTTTTGTGCCGCATCGCTTGCGGCAATAGAAAAACCGTTTTTAGGTTTTTCTATCAGTCATTGGTATTATACATAATACATTGAGCCGGGATACAGGAGAAAATGGAATGCGGAAAAAATCATATAAAAAAATACTGACAGTTGCCGCGGCACTGCTCATAGTGTTCATCTGCGCTACAGCCGCGTTTGCGGAGGAACCTGTTGATACGCC
>DOMW01000159.1:3899-5362 GCA_003510345.1 Clostridiales bacterium
ACGCCGACAGCAACGCCGACACCGACGGCAACGCCAACACCCACACCTACGCCTACGGAAGTCGCCCCCACAGAGGCACCCACAGAAGCGCCCGCGCCAGTCAGCCCGGGAACGGTGGATGTTACAATCTATGTTTCCGTGGGAGGGTACGCAGCGCGGGATCATACGGTGACAATAGACCAGACGAGCCTCACAACTGACAACGCGGGCAGCGTCACATTTTCCGGCCTGACGGTGGAACAGCACGCCATTTCGATAAAAAATCAGGATGGCGTAACCAGCGGCGGCACGATGCTGATGTCGTCCTCTTCGGCGACGCAAGCCACAAAACCGGACGCAAGCGGTAAATTCGGCCTGAATGTGAACCGGAACACAGGCCGCGTCTATTTGACCGTAGAGTACAACGCGGGTGGTATCATCGGGGTTCCGTATGCCGCGGATACGCCGCCCAGCCCGCTCGAAGTATCGCCGGAGGCTTCGGCTGCCGCGACGCAAACCGTAGCCGCGGACGGGGAGAACACAAAAAAAGTCACCGCGTTTTTCTTTGACGAGGAGGGTGAGGCCATAAGCGGGGTCGCCGCGCAGGTCACCCTGGAGGGCATGGATGCGGTCACCGGCGTCTCAAGCAGGCAAGGTAGCATCGCCGTTGGCGCGCTTCCATACGGCGTAAGCGCATGGCTGGTATCGCGGGGCAGCGAAGAAAGTTTGTTCCAAGTCGTCATGCAAAAGGGCGTGCAAACCGGGCTCCTTGGCAGCGCGGAAGAAAACAGCGTGGCAAGCTACCAGATAAGCGCAAAGGTAGCCGCCGCAGAGGTGTTCCTTTCCTTTACGCAGAGCGAAAACGGGTTTACGCTGACGGAGGTTTCGGAAAAATCGCCCGGCGCGGGAGGCATCAGCACGATGGCGCTTGGCATCATCATAGTGGCGGTTGCCGTTGCGGCTGTCATCATTATCGTAGTGGTTCGCAAAAAAAGCGCGCAAAGGGCATATTACCGCGCGCGTACCAATGAAGAGGGGCAGCAGATACGCCAGGGTGGGCCGCGCCGCACGGGCGGGGGAAACAAATTTGAAAACCGGCCAAAGGACAACACCCGGCCCCCGAGCGACCGGTCGCATATGTGAAAGGGAATATTATGCACGGAAGTAACCCATCCGTGCGTGGTTGTGCATTAACGTTGGTAGCGGTGGCTTATGTTAGAGCAAATTAAAAGTACAACAAAAAGTACAGGATTGTCTAAATATCCTGCGGTTGTCTATCGGGCATTCCTTTTGGGTCAATGTATCCCTACGGATGATTTTATGCCTCCGGCGGTTTAGAACCTANNGTTCTAAAAACTCCCTTAAAGGCCAAGGCACTGGCAATCGTGGAAAGCCCTGTCTTACCATCCTACAAAATTATCTCTTTTTATTCCGTATGCTGGCCTACAATGTTGAACCGCAATCCTTCCCGGATTACTAAGGTC
>DOMW01000032.1:0-1086 GCA_003510345.1 Clostridiales bacterium
CCCCGCAAAACGCGCGGAACGCTGAAAGCGCCTCCTTTGGCCGCGGCGCGCCGCCCACCATTTCATCCGTAATGCCCGTAAGCGCGACAACGGCGGGCGGTATGGGCGCGGAAGGCCGCACAAACGTGCTGAACCGCTCCACGATCTCCCCGCCCGTGATGCGCACCGCGCCGATTTCGGTGATGTCGCAGTGCAGCGCGGAAAGCCCGGTCGTCTCGATATCAAACACAACAAATTCATCCCGGAAGGAAAGCTGCGCCGCCCCTTCGTAAAGCGGCCGCGTGTCGTCCACAAGGTAGCCCTCCACGCCGTAGAGGACTTTGATGCCGTGCTGTTTTGCCGCCCGCTCCGCCTCGGGAAACGCCTGCACCACGCCGTGGTCGGTAATGGCAATCGCCTTATGCCCCCACTGCGCCGCCCGCGCGATCAGGTCTTTCGCGGAAGTGACCGCGTCCTGCGCGGACATTTGCGTGTGCACATGCAGCTCCACACGCTTTTCCGCCGCCTCATCCTTGCGCGGCACATGGCTTGAACGGCCAATGTCCTTCACTTTTAATGTGTTTTCATGCGCGAACGCGTCGGTGTCGTATTGGCCCTCCACACGCACCCACCGCCCTTTGCCGGGCGGCTCCAGGCGCTGCCGGTACTTTTTGCTTTCCAGAAAGAAACACGTCACGCTGCCCGTATAGTCGCAGACGACGAATTTATGTTTTGTCAGCTCGCCATCCTTTAAGGACTGCGCTTCCACCGCCACCACTTCCCCGTCTATGACGTACCGGTTGCCCACAGCCAAGTCCACGATTGCCGAGACGGGCGCTTCCTCCATCTGCTTTTTTTTCGCGGGCGGCCTCGCCGCCGGTTTTTTTCCGCCGGAAGGAACCGCGCGTTCCTCGCTTTGCGGCTTTTTGGGCTGTTTTTCCTTCGCTTCGTCCACCGGGCCGGTCAGTTTCTCCGCTTCGCCGGATGGCCGGTATTCCGCTGTGGCGGCGCCTTCCCCCACGCGAAGCATCACGCGGCAGTCCGCCCCATACGTATCCTTTACATAGCCTTGCAGGCCGTTTTGCAGCCCCATCGTCTTAAACATCA
>DOMW01000032.1:1154-2985 GCA_003510345.1 Clostridiales bacterium
TCCTTGCAGCACTGCTCCAGCATACCATTGTCCTCAAACAATTCCCGCGCAAAAGCGGCCTGTGAAGCGCGGATCGCAAGTACGTCCGTAGAAAGGCCGTCTAGCTTTTTTTTCAGCCCCAAAAAACGCGCGGGCATAAAATGCGCCGTTGTCCGGTAAAACAACGCCGCTTTGTTTTGCTCCCGATACACTTCGGCTTTTTCCCGCGTAAGCGCGCCCGTAAGCTCGCCGTCCCCGCCTATCGTATCCAGTATTTTTTTAAGCTCTTCCGCACCCAATCCCTTACCGCCGCTCCCCCTGTACCGTATCCGCAAAATCCTGCTGGTATTCCATGATCATGCGCTTAAGCTCGGGCAAAATATCAAATTCATCCACTTTATGGATGACCTTGCCCCGCGCGAAAAGCAGCGCCTCGTTCCTGCCGCCCGCAATGCCCACATCCGCTTCCTTCGCCTCGCCCGGCCCGTTTACCGCGCAGCCCATAATCGCCACCTTCATAGGCACTTTTAAGTTTTGCGTGAACGATTCGATGTTGTTGGCGATCTTTTCAATATCAAGCGAACAGCGCGCGCAGGTAGGGCAGGAGATGATCTCCACCCCGCCGAGCTTCACGCCGCAATTTTTCAGTATATCGCGCGCCGCATAGACCTCCTGCACCGGGTCGCCGGTAATGGAGACGCGCATCGTGTCGCCGATCCCCTGTAAAAGCAGCGCGCCCAGCCCGATGGCCGATTTGATAATGGCGTTCTTATAGGTGCCCGCTTCCGTCACGCCCAAATGCAACGGGTAATCCACGACCTTCGCGATCTTCTCATACGCTTCCACACACACCGGCGCGGAGGATGATTTGATGGACACGACGATCTGCGTAAACCCGGCGCGCTCTAAAATTTTGATATTGGAAAGCGCGCTTTCCACCAACGCGTCCGCGCAGGGCGAACCATATTTTTTCAAAATATCCTTGGGGAGCGACCCGGTGTTCGCACCCACGCGAATGGGAACGCCGTGCATCTTCGCGGCGTCCACCACCGCGAGTATTTTCGCCTCGTCGCCTATATTGCCGGGGTTGACGCGCAGCTTGTCCGCACCGTGTTCTATGGCCGCTATGGCAATCTCGTGGTCAAAATGCACATCCGCCACAAACGGTATGTGTATCTGCTCCTTTATTTTGGGGATGCGCTTCGCGCTGTCCATATCATAGACCGCGCTGCGCACGATGTCACAACCGGCTTCCTCCAGTTTTTTTATCTGGTTCACCGTCTGCTGTACTTTTTTTGTGTCCGTATTGGTCATGGACTGTATGGCGATCTTGTTGCCGCCGCCGATTTCCATATTGCCGATTTTAACTGTACGCGTTCGTTTTTTTGCCACTTCCTGCCCCTCCGGCCAACAATATTAATAGAAAAATGCCCTACCCCATAAGCTGCCCCACGTCCTTGAACACCAAAAACACGGCCAGCCCGATTATAAATACAAAGCCTACGAGGTTGAGCGCCCCCTCCAGCCGCTCGGAAGCGGGTTTTCTGCGCGCGCCCTCCACGGCGTACAGCACAAGCTTGCCGCCATCCAGCGCCGGTATGGGCAGCAGGTTGAATATCCCCAGGCTGATATTGATCATGGACGCCAGCATAATGACCATTGCCAGCCCGCTCTGCACCGCGTAGCCCACCATCACGGCAGTCTGTACGATACCGCCGACGTTTTCGGTTTGCCCCATGAAAAGAAACCCGCCCAGCGCCTTAAATGTCTCCACCGTCATATTGCCCATCCATTTAAAACTCAGGAAAAAAGACTCCCCCACGCCATAGGGTCTCAAACCCGGCCCGTAGCT
>DOMW01000032.1:3059-3843 GCA_003510345.1 Clostridiales bacterium
GTGTCAAAATCATAAAAATCGATGCGCTGCCCATTCATCTCGCGTATGGCGTCGCCTTCTAAAAGCCCCGCCTGCGCGGCGGGCGACCCCGGTTGCACCTCCACAATGACAGACTGGTAAAAGCCCTGCGTGGAAAGAAAAATGATCGCCAGCACAATGGCGAGCAGCAGGTTCATCGCCGGGCCTGCCAGAATGGTGAGCACGCGCGATTTTAAACTTGCCGAACGGAAATCCCCCTCCTGCGGTTTGTCTTCCACATCGTCCGGGAACTTCACAAACCCGCCGAACAGTATGGGCCGGATGGAGAACTCCGTCTCCCCCCTGTGCCATTTAACGAGCCTGGGTCCAAACCCGATGGCAAATTCCACCACCCGTATGCCGCGCTTTTTCGCCACAAGGTAATGCCCCAGCTCATGCGCCACGACCAGCCCGCTCAAAAGCAGCAATGTCGATACCACCGTTATAAATACCTGCAAATCCCGCTTCCTCCAAATTCCGTTTTGGAATATACTCTTATACTCCAGATATACCCCAGCGTGCCAAAAAACCTAAAGTGTAATGAAATTTTGACACTTCGAGCAGACTGTCAAAAAAGGCCCAGGTGCAAGGAATCGCTTAACCACGCGGGTGAGGCAGAATAACCGATTCGCCGAGGTCGCGTGGTTATGCGATGACGCCGCAGATGTCGTGCCTTTATTGGTAGATTAAGGTGGTGTATTTGATTTGTCAATAATAAAGCGTGTTACTTTACAAAAAAATGTTGCTCATGACTTTCGGTACGACC
>DOMW01000240.1 GCA_003510345.1 Clostridiales bacterium
GAGAGGATGACCACAAGCTCTAAAACGAGCAGCGCCACGCCCCATGTGCCGCCCACCCAGTCGCCCGTCGGGCTGAGCCATTCCTGCGGGTTTATCACATAAACCGACGTGAAGTAGCGTTCGCTTAATATTACCAGTACATAATACAGTATAAACGGCGAAGCATACGCCATGTATTTACTCATGGTTACCGTGCAGAGTATGCCGCCCACAAGCGCCCAAAGCGAGCCGCTCAAAAAGAACACGAGCGAGCGCGTCATCAGCTCCCCGAAGTTGAGCTGCGCCGCCACCGTATCCGTGTCCGCCATGCTCTGCATATACATATCCAGCTCATACGCGTTCATTTCGGGCAGCTCCGGCGTCACCTCCATCGGCGCGAACAGTATGGCGAATACGACGAGCACGAGCATCACCCCCAAAAAGAGCGTAAGCCCGCCCGAAAACACGGTCGTAAGCACCTTTGCCCGCATGTAGGGCTGGTTGCCCGCGCGCGGCAGGTACGCCCGGTAAAACTTGTTCCGGTAGTCGTCATAAAACGCCGGGGTAAACGGTATGGCGCACAAAATGGGCAGCACAAGCAGCACCACGTCGGAAGAAAGCGCGGAAAACACCAGCCCGATGGTAAAGCCCGGCTCCAGCCCCTCCGTCATTTTCCCCTGGAATATGGGCGTCATTTGCTCAAACACGCCAAAGAACGCGGCCACCGCAAGGCCAATGACGCCCACAACAAACCCCCAGGACGTGAGCGCCCTTTTCATGTCCGTCTTAAATGCGTTCAATACTTCCTCCCTTATAACTCCTTCACTTGCAACTCTTTCACTCAGGCAGAAATCGTGACTTCCTGTGCAGGCGCTTCCTGCGCGGCTTCCGCTTCATATCTCTGCTGATCCTTAAATTGCTGCGCCATGCCCGGCGGCAACACCACGCCGCCGTCGAGCGCGCTTATCAGCACATCCTGCCTGCCCATTTCATATTCTTCCTGCACAGAGTCTGGATCCTTGACCTCTGTATATTTTGAGGCGTCGAACGCAGTGCCGCTGAACCGCCATACCGGGATCACCAGCGACCGGTCCGGGTCGTCCTTTGCGTTAATATAGCTCATTTCCAGCTTCACCTCGTCCAGCTCCAGCCGGTAAGACGGCGTATAATTCGCCCGATCTTCCGCCGCCATGTCTTCCAGCCAGTAGGTGTTGTTGTATAAGAATTGATCCGCCGCGCGCTTTTTCGCTTCTTCAAACGGGATCAGTTCGGAATCCGCCGCCACAGTTTCCACAACCTGCGCGCCCGAATCCCAGTTAAACGCCACGATTTCCCCCTCTTCGGTGATAGTAATCTGCCCCGTCTCCATATAAAACGGCGCGGAATACATGCTTGCCCCCCATTCCGCGGGGTCGGTCGGCTCGCCGGGGTAATTGTTCGCGTTTGCGGCGCAGGGGATGCCGCCGCACTCGCGCACAAAATCTATTACGGCCGCGTTTCCCCCTTTGGGGATCTCCTGTATATATTCCGTAGAATACTCATATTCCAATTGGTTTTCTGTCTTTTCATACAGCGCTTTTTCGCATGACGTGATTTGCACGCCCGTAATACCCATTTCTTCCAAAAGCGCCACCGCCTGTTTCTGCGCCGCGTCAAGGTCCATCGTGTTCTTCTCCAGCGCCGCTTTGAGGTCGGTTATGAATTTTTTCTCCCGGTCATAATACTCCTGCTGCCGCTTGCGTTCTTCCTCGTCTTCAAGCTCGTCGATCCACTTAAGCCCCTCCGGGTCCTCAAAAAATTTCTCCTGCTGCTCCCACCATTTCCATTGCTCGGTCCGCGCGCCGTAGTAGCCAAAGTTGGGGCCATAGCTAATGCCCGGGTCATACTTTGTCGCGTAGATGCCCGCGTGGCTCGTACCATCCGGTTCCTCCACCATCACGCTTAAATTGGTCTTTGGCGTCGAGGTGTCGAGCTGGTTCTTTTCCCAGTCAAACTGGTGGGTAAACACCGGCTCCACATAGGTTTTCTCTACCGTTTCGGGCGCTTCGGCCATCATCTTTTCGGCATTCGCGATCTCCTCGTCCATCCATTGCGTGTCCTGTTCAAACCCATCCGCGATAAGCTCGGCCTTTTGCTTTTTAAGGTCTAGCAGGTAATCCTCGTAATACCCCTTTGGTCGTGGGGATATTGCTGTCGAAAGAATTTGCTGCCCTCCGGCACAAGCTTTAGCGATAAACTGATCCACCAATTCCTGCGTCAGGTCAAAGCGCTCGATGCGCTGCACGGGCACCTTTTCCGTTTTGGGCATCAATACATCCGCGTCCGCGTTGATCGTAAAGAAATCCGCCGGCTTCAGCGTCTCCGTCCAGTGGTCGGTCACTTCATATTCCACCGGCGCAAAATAAGACGCGTCATCGGCCGGTTCCCCGCTCGCCTCTTCCTTCACCGCGCCCTTGGGGATCTCCTCCCGTTTATTCACCACCGGCGCGACCTCCGGCGTGGGCTGGCACGCCGTCAGCGCGAAAACCACACAGAGCAGCGCCGCTACGATTACCGTACATGTTTTTTTTGTCATTATATTCCCTCTTTCT
>DOMW01000281.1 GCA_003510345.1 Clostridiales bacterium
AGAAAAAGTTTCACAGGCCCTTTTGTACGCAGAATGGTTTCCGCGATTTTCTTTGCTGCTTGTTGATTACCGCCTGTCTTGAGCCCCGAATAATACTCTACATGCTGCAAGGTTGACAGTGCAGCCTTTTGTTGTGTTGCGCGTCCATAATCTTCACCAATTTTATCAAGAAAATACCTTGTTGCGTATAGGTTGATTGTCCGTTTGTATGTTTCCCCATTTAGCATTGATTGTATGACGCCTAACATATTGCTTGCAGATGTTTTATTGGTTCCATACTTCTCATGAATTTCTGCAATCCCTTGCGTCCGAGACAGTTTTCCAGCGCAGAATTCTTTGCCAACTGCGTATGCAAATTGCACCTCATCGTTTGAAATTGTAGACATATTCTCTCCTCCTTGCGTTTTTGATTAATAGAACGGCCACGAACCCAGCCAGCGCAGCCCCTCCACATACCACGAGGGCGCGGGCACGCCGGTGATGACAGGGTAGAACAAGGCAAAGAACAGGATACACGCGCCCACAAACACATAACCGAACAGCCTGCCATATTTATAATCCCGCGCAAGTATTCTGAGCCAGTAGACGATCAGCAGGATCAAAAAAGGCACGGTGGCGAAGTAGTGGTAGATATAGACCTCCCGTGAAATAAACATCCACGGCACGTATTGCGACAGCGCTGCAACCATAAGGAACAGCAGACGTGGGTTCCTGTATTTCTTTTTGCTTATGGTGAGGAAAGCAAGGCAGAAAACGGCGACGATGCCCGCCCACCAAAGGAGCGGGTTGCCCATAGTCGAAAGCGTGGACACCGTGCCCGCCTGCGCGTTTTGGTAGCTGAAAAACAGCACGGGGCGCACATCCGCCGGCCAGGTATACCACATGGATGAGAACGGGTGCACCGTTTCCGGGGCGAGGTTCCCGTGGTAGGAAAGCATGGCCTGCTGGTTTGCGACGATATCCGAAAGGCCGGTGTACGCGCTACCGTCCGTCGTCATGAAGTACGGCGCGTAGGACGCGATATAAACCAGGCCCGGTATCACTATAAAGAACCCGACACACAGTAGCAGGGTTTTCAGTAAGTTCTTTTTATAGCTTGCGGCAATCCCGGGGTATTCGCCCGATTCCACAGCGTAACGGTATTCTTTCCACCGCTTGTATATCGTTAGCAGGAAAATGGCGAGCAACCCTAGCCCCGCGTAAATACACAGCCATTTTGTCGCCGCGCCTATTCCGAAGAAAAGCCCGCACAAAAACAGCGGTAACACCGTGGGTTTGACGCCCTGCGTGTTGAAATTTGTCTGCGTGTACATATACATAAACAGGTACATAAGCATGATCCACAGGATGCTGTAGCTGTCTATCGTGCCGATGCGCGTCTGGGCAAAGTGCATGAAATCAACCGCTAAAAGCAGTGTGGCAAACACGGCGTACTTGCGTTGTTTGAACAGCAGTTTTGCGAATACATAAAACACCGGCAACATGATCACGCCCGTAAGCGTGCCCATAAAACGCCAGCCGAACGGGTTCATGCCGAACATCTTGATACCGGCCGCGATCAATACTTTCCCAAGCGGCGGGTGCGTCCACTCATATGGCTCGATGCCGTGTATATTTTCATAAGCCGTGCGCACATGATAGATCTCGTCAAAATAGAAATCTGTTATATACGTGCGGTGCTCCGGCACAAGCGCCTGCTCGTCGAACAGCGCGGAGAGCTCGCCACCCGCGTATTCGGTGCGCGCAGGCAGAACCAGCTCGCCGCCCTCGTTGTAGAACGCCATTTCGTGTACGGGCAGGTTGCCCGTCACTTTTTGCACGTTGATATATTTCGCGTTGAAATCCACCGTGAATTCCTGCCACTTATACAGCATACTGGGCAGGTGTTCCACTTCATAGACGGCTTGATTATCGCTGTTCACAAGTGTGACATTCGTGAAGTCCTGCCCGTTTTCCGAAGCGTACAGCGCAAAGCCGCCCTCGCCAAACCCGGCGTAGTATTTTATTTTTCTGATGTGCTCCACTTCTTCAAATTCTACGTGCGCGTCCGCCGTAAGGGTCGTATTTGTCTGCGGTATTTCAAACGCACCCAGGTTGGTGAACGCGACCGCCGCGTAAACCGCCGAGATCACCGCCATCAAAAGAACGTCTTTTCTTCCGATATGACGTTTTGTTTCTATTTGCATGGGGTGGCACGGCTGTTTTGCCTGGGGTGCGCGCGGTTCGCACTTTTCCTGCAAGGCCGGCCTGCCCCGCGCGTGCTCCACCATTGTGTAGGCGGCAAACGCAAATGCCGCCAGCGTGAATGCGGAACATACTACCGTCCATTCCTGCGGGATATACGTCTGGTAATAGTACAGCGCCACAGCCTGCCCCGCTAAAACGACCGCGAAAAACAATATGCTGGTGAGGAGCATACGCTTATCCCGCGTCAGTATATAGGAGATGAGAAAAAAGAACGGCGCGGGGAACACATACCGTTCGTGCATACCATGACTGAACGTGAATACGCCGAAAATAAGCAGCCCGGAAAGCGCGAACAGGAATTCCTTTTGCGGTTTTTTGACATATAGCCACAATACAAACGCGCAGATGGCGGCGATGAAAATAAAGCCCCATACGTTGAGCGGCAGCGAAAGCCAGGTGACGGACGCGTTCTCCACAAAATTCAGGCCGAGCAGGCCGTACAGGTTAAACGCGTTCAACGTCGCGTAGGGGTATTGCCCCATCGTCTCTACATAGCGGTTCACCAGCCACAGCGGTTCGTTGTTCACGCCAAACGGCAGCGGCACAAGGAAGAACAGCGCCGCCATAGCGCCCGCCGAAGCGGCAAGCGTCAGTACGGCTTTGCCTTTTTCCCTGGAAACGATTATATTGCGTATAAATACAAACAGTAATATGGGCGCAAGCAACACCGCTTGCGGCTTAAAGAGGAATGCAAACATAAAAGCGACGGCGGCCCATATAAGCTTTTTTTTGTATAGCAGCCAAACCATCAGTAAAATAAGCGCGGTAAAAATAATATCGACCTGCCCCCACACGGCGGAATTCATCATCACCGCCGGGTTCAGCAATATGAGACAGGATAGGAACACGCCCGCTTTGCCGTTCATTTCTTTGCGCGCGATCGTAAAGACAGCCGCCGCCACCACGATATCCGTGAGCAGTGCGGGCATTTTTATCAGCAGCCCGTAATCGGCGCCGGTGAGCTGCATGCCCGCGACGTCTCTGATCCAGCCCAAAAAGGAAAGCACATAGATATAGAGCGGCGGGTAGTCGGCAAAATATTCCCCGTTGTAAAACGCGGCGTACCCGCCTTCATAAGAGATATTCGCCCACGACCGGAAGCAGTCCATATCTGTCACGTAGCCCGGCATAGTATACCCAACCGCCATGCGCACGGCGATGGCAATGAGGCACACATACACAAAAACCATTGGCGTATTATCTTTTTTGGAGGCGGAAAGAAAACCGCCCTGCCGCGTATGCAGCGCCTGCATGGCGCACAGGAAAAATATGCCTAAAATAGAAAATACGACGATAAAATCCGCCTGCTGTTCCATAACCCTCCGTTATTCAAAAGCGCTTTTTATATAGTTCAGTTCCAGCCCGCCTTTGGCGCTGTACACTTCCGCCACGTCAAACCGAAAATTCATGTCATGCAGGTCATTTTGGGAAATATACGCCAGCGCGGCGGCTTTTATTTTTGCCTGCTTCGCCGGGGTGACGGCTTCCGCCGCCGTTCCAAACCCTTTTGAGCTGCGCGTCTTTACTTCCACAAAAGCGATTGTGCCGCCAAACTTCCCGATGATGTCGATTTCCCCCGCGCGGCAGTAAAAATTCCGTGCCAATATATCTATCCCACTCGCAAGAAGCCGGGCGCATACAAACTCCTCGCCTTTATTGCCGAGTTGCCGCCTGTTCATCGTTTCTCCAAAAACTTTTTCAAAAAAGTTTTCCTATGTATGGAAAGTATACCATACTTTTCTAACGCGTTGTAGTGAATTTTTGTTCCATACCCCTTATGCCGCGCAAATCCATATTCCGGATACGTCTTGTCGTATTCCAGCATAATCCGGTCGCGCGTCACTTTTGCGATGATAGACGCCGCCGCGACCGTATAGATTTTTGCGTCGCCCTTTATTACCGCGGTGCAGGGCAGTGAAGTTTCAAGCGCCATTGCGTCTGTATACACATGATCCGGTTTTATATTTAAACCCGTAAGTGCGCCCATAAAAGCCTTTCTTGCCGCGTTTAATATATTGACTTCGTCGATCTCACGTTCATCCACCATGCAAACGGCATAGTCCACCGCGCTTTCCGTTATCTGCGTAAAAAGCGCCTCCCGCCTTTTTTCCGTTATTTTTTTGGAGTCGTCTATTCCAAGGATCAAATTGTCCTTCGGCATGACCACGCACGCCGCGACCACC
>DOMW01000141.1 GCA_003510345.1 Clostridiales bacterium
CGGACAGCAAGTGGGCCAGCCCACGGCGGCGGGGCGCGGGGAAACGGAAAACCCGCGCAACGGGCAGGCGGCAGCGGCACGTACAAGGGCGGCGGAAAACGCGACGCCAAGGGCATGACATGACAACGGTAAGGTTTGGCTATAAGGATGGCAGATACAGCATCAGCGTGACAGGACACGCGGGATATAACGCGGAAGGGCCAGATATCGTGTGTGCCAGTTGTTCCATGCTTTCATGGCTGCTTGTGCAAAACATTGCGGCGGAAGAATCGGATGGGCATGTGCGTGACCTGCGGTATGAGTATAAGGGCGGCGATGTATGTGCGGCGTTTGTGGCCGACGCCAATTACGCAGAGCGAATCGCCCTTATTGTAGACGTAATCAAAGGCGGGTTCTTTGCGCTGTCCATATCCTACCCAGACAATGTAATGTTTGTGGAGGGGCAGGGTGAATTATAAAAAATGCTTTGATAGACTATGTATGACGCGCGGGAAAGACCGCTGTAATACGAAAAAATGGCACGCCGGGAAGACGGCGGCGACACATCGGGAAGACGATGGGAAAGAGGAATATATGAAAAAGTTGATGCTCGTACCACTGAACTTACGTTTGTTTGAAGGCGAAGGCGGCGAGGCTGGTGGTGATGGCGCAGCGCAGGCCGAGTCTCCGGCGAAGGTTGTGTATGGTAAACAGAACGATGCGCAGGCCGCAGAGCCGAAAAGCGAATCGGCAGATGAACCGCAGAATGCTATTGCTGACGATGTACGGAAAGCGGAGTTTGAAAAGCTGATAAAAGGTGATTTCAAAGACCTCTTTCACGAGAGGACGCAGAAAATCATCGACGCGAGGTTCAAGCAAACAAAACAGCTTGAGGAACGCGAGGCGGCGCTTAGGCCGGTGCTCGATCTTTTGGGAAGCAAGTACGGCGTGAACGCGGCGGACATTGAAGAACTCTCAAAGGCGATCACTGCGGACGACAGCTATTACGAAGCGGAAGCGACGCACAAAGGGCTGACCGTGCAGCAGCTTAAGCAGGTGAAAGCGCTGGAACGGGAAAACGAGACGCTTAGGCAGGCGCGAAAGGAGATCGAGGACAGGCGGAACGCTGAACAGGCGACTGCACAATGGCTGGCGCAGGCCGAGCAGGCAAAACAGGTATACGCAAACCTTGACCTCAACCGCGAAGCGCAAGACCCGGAAACGGGTGACCGGTTTGTCCGCCTGCTTAGGAGCGGTGTGGACGTGAAAACCGCCTATGAAGTGGTACACAAGGACGATATCATCAGCGGCGCGATGCAGCATACGGCAAATGTCGTGCGGCAAAAGACGGTGAACGATATCAAAAGCCGTGGGCTGCGCCCGGACGAAAACGGAACGGCAAGCGCAATGGCTTCTGCGGTTGTAAAAAGCGACGTAAGCAAATTGACAAGGAAAGACCGCGAGGAAATATCCAAGCGGGTGATGCGCGGGGAAAAAATACAATTTTGATTCTCCGCACAGCGAAAGGAGAATTTGACATGATGGAAAGAGTTTTGCATGTGCCGTTGATGTTGACGTTGTTCGACACACAAACGACACTTTTGAACACAACGGGGAACGACCTTTCCCCGGAGATGAAAACCTATTATCAAGACAGGCTGATCGACAACGCGGAGCCTGCGCTTGTACACGACAGGTTTGGAACAAAGTACCCTATCCCCAAAGGGAAAGGCAAAACGACCGAGTTCAGGAAGTACAGCCCGCTCCCGAAAGCGCTGACACCGCTTACGGAAGGCGTGACGCCTGCGGGCAACAAACTGAATGTGACCACGGTCGAGGCGACGGTAGCGCAGTACGGCGATTTCATTGAGATATCCGATGTGCTTGACCTGACTGCCATTGACCGGAACCTTGAGGAATCAACGAAGCTGCTGGGCGGACAGGCGGGCCGTACATGCGACACGGTGACGCGTGAGGTCATTACCGCCGGTACGAATGTATGGTATGCGCCCAAGGACGACGGCACCGAAATCACGTCGCGGGCGGCTATCGACCGTACATGCCTGCTGACACCCAAAGTGGTGCGGCACGCGGTGGCGGCGCTCAAGCGGATGAACACGCAACCTTTGGAAGATGGGCATTATATCGCGATCATCCATACGGACACGGCAACCGACATCATGGACAACGAGGAATGGGCAGAGATGCAGAAGTACGTCAACCCCGAAAAGATGTATGACGGCGAGGTGGGCCGCATCGGCGGCGTTGTGTTTGTAGAGAGCACCGAAGCCAAGATTTGGGGCGGTGCGGGCGCAGGCGGCGATTCCGTTTACGGAACACTGATCATCGGCGCGAACGCTTATGGCGTAACCGACGTGGAGGGCGGCGGGTTGCAGCACATTGTGAAGCAGCTCGGTTCTTCCGGCACGGCTGACCCGTTGAACCAACGCGCGACCTCCGGCTGGAAGGCGATGAAGACGGCGGAACGGCTGGTGGAGGAATACATGATCCGCGTGGAGCACGGCAGCGGTACAAACCCGCAGGCGGAATCGAACTAGCGGAACGATTTGGGAGGGAGGCACAGCGCTTCTCTCCCGCTATATGAAAGGAGAATGCGATATGGCAAATAATAAAGCACCCGAGGCGCAGGCCGAGCCTACGATTGAAGAATTAAAAGCACAATTGGTGGCAAAAGAACAGGAAGCGGAAGGCGCAAAAACCGCACAGGATGCAGCGGAAAAAGCTGCAAAGGCAGCGGAAGACGCACTGGCGGCAGAGAAGAGCAAAGCAAAGGATGCGCCGGAGACTACCAAACCCAAAAAGGCGAAACCTAAGATGGTGAAGGTGAAGCTGTTTAAAGACAACAACAAATACAAGGACGATGTATTTGTTTCCGTAAACGGGAAGCGCTGGCAGATCAGGCGCGGCGTGGAGGTAGAGGTTCCCGACTTCGTTAAGGAGGTGCTCGATCACAGTGCCGAGCAGGACATGAATACAGCAAATATGATTGCTATGCTGGAAGCGGACGCAAAGGAAAACGGTATAACTTGATACAATGGGGGCTTCGCGCCCCCTTGTTTGGAGGAATAGGCTATGACAGTGCAGCAGGCGGTAGCGCAGATACAAAATGTGAAGCCGAACCAGTACGACATGGAAACGCTGGTACGTTGGCTTTCCCAACTCGATGGAAAGATATTCCGCGAAGTGATTGCGGCGCACGAAGGAGCGGAGATAGATGTGCTTGCACCTTACGACACTCAAAATGACATGGGAACGGAACTGATTGTTCCTGCGCCGTTTGATGACCTGTATATTAAATATTTGGGCGCGCAGGTAGATTACCACAACGCGGAGTTTGGGCGATATAACAATGCGATGGTCATGTTCAACGTGGCGCTGGCTGATTTCACGGATCATTACAACAGGACGCATATGCCCAAGCAAAACAACCATATCAAAGGGGCGAACTGATGGGAACATTTTTACCGCAGCTTCAAGAAGTGGAAGCCAGGCGGGATATGCTGAACGAGTTTCGCGGGTACAACCACAATCTGCGGATACAGGACAGCGAATTTTTTGATATGAAGAATATGACCGGGTTGTTTTACCCGGTGCTTGCGCCAAGAGCGCCGCGCGGCAGGGTTCGGAAACTTGCCAAACCGAACGGGCTTTTTGCGCATAATAAGCTGGCGTGGGTGGACGAAACCGGCTTTTATTATGACGGTAAACGAATCGGCACGGTGGCGGACAGCCCGAAACAGATTGTGGCGATGGGCGCATATATTGTAATTTTCCCAGACAAAATGTATTTTAACACGGAAACGGGTGAATTGAAATCACTGGGCGCGAGGAAAACCACAAGCGGAACGGTGCGCACAACAATGTGCAAAGTAGACGGGAGCGATATTGCGGCAGCAACAGGGAATACAGAACCCCAAAACCCTACAAACGGCCAATACTGGATCGACACGAGCACCACGCCGCATACGCTGCGGTTATATTCTTCTATAACAAAAACCTGGAACCCGGTAGCCACGACCTACGCAAAAATAGCTGCTGCCGGTATTGGCGCGGGCTTTTCTGAATACGACGGCATTACGATATCCGGCATGGCGAACGCCGACCTAAACGGCGAATTTACATTACATGGCGCTGCAAATGACTATATCATCATAACGGCGCTCGTAGAAGCGGTTGCAACGCAGACGGCGGCGGTTACGGTGGAGCGGACGATTCCAGATATGGAGTTTATCACAGAAAGCGAAAACAGGCTGTGGGGGTGCAATAGCGATAAGCACGAGATTTACGCCTGCAAGTTGGGCGACCCGACGAACTGGAAGAGTTTCATCGGTACATCGGTGGATAGCTACGCGGTGACGGTGGGAACGACCGGCAACTTTACCGGCGCGTGCACGCATCTCGGGTATGTCCTCTTCTTTAAAGAAGATGTGATACACAAGATTTATGGCAACCGGCCCTCGAATTACCAAATCACGAACGTCAATGCGCGTGGTGTGCAGTCGGGCAGCGACAGAAGCGTTGTCGCCGTAAACGAGACGCTTTTTTACAAATCGAAGCACGATGTATGCGCGTATGGGGCTGCGCTGCCGGACAGTGTTTCAAATGCACTGGGGCAGGTAGGATATCATAACGCTGCCGCCGGGGCATGTGGGGCGCGCTATTTCATAAGCATGGCGGACGCAAGCGGAAGATATAGCCTTTTTGTGTACGATACAAATTACGGCACATGGCACAAGGAAGACGATGTGCAGGTGAAGCATTTTGCCCAGCTAGGAAGCGATTTGTATTTTATAAACGAAGCGGACGGATACCTCTACTCCGTAAACGGGAACATAACTGATTACGCGGATGGGAACGCGCGGCTTGAGGCGGGATATGACTGGTACGCTGAAACGGGTGATATCGGCATGGAAAGCCCGGATCAGAAATATATCTCCAAACTGACGATGCGCGTGGAGGTGGACGATAAGGCGCTGGTGCGTATTCAGGTGAAATATGACCGCCGGGGCGATTGGGAAGAGATATACCGTTTAAATGTGGCAAGCAAGCGGTCGTTCAGCGTTCCGTTTATTCCGAGGCGGTGTGATACGATGCGGCTGCGGTTTTGGGGTGAGGGTGATTTCCGCCTGTATTCTATCACGAAAACAACAGAGCAAGGGAGTGACGTGTGATGATCGACCTGCCGAGTTTCACAGATAAAACGCTTGACGACAAAAAAGAGCGCAAAGCCATAAAGGAATATCTTTACCAGCTTACGGAACAGCTTCGCTATACGTTGAACAATCTGGGCGAAGAGAACTTTACGCAGGAATTTGTGAACACGGTGCTGCGCGGAGAAAACGGGGCATCGGCTGAAATGCAGCTAACGCTCGATGGGTTTAGGGTAGCCATTGCAAATGCCCAAAGTAATATAGCAACACTTGAAATAACGGCTGATGGTATAAACACGCGCGTTACGAATGAGGTGGCGGGCCTCAATTCAACCATAACACAAACTGCCGGGGGGTTAAGTGTCCGCATAGGAAATCTTGACGACCCGGATACGGGGCGGGTAACAACGGCGGAGAATGACATTACAAGCCTTGAACTTACAACCGCGGGGCTTGCGGTTGCAACGGCAAATAACAAACTTACGTTTACGGCTGATGGGCTTAGTATATACAATGGCGGATTCTCAATTTACAATAACTCGAACCAAAAAGTATGCTATATCGACACAAATGGCACACTGCAATTAAACGGCGATATTACATCGAGCGGTGGAAATATCGGGGGATGGAGTTTATCCGCCGCAGGGCTTACCGGCAGCGCAGGGTACATGCGGCCTGACGGGTATGCCAGATTCGGGAATCTATATATACATCCGCAAGGGGTTACGTTTGGCGCGCAAGCAGAAATTGACGCCGTATGGTCGCTTCAATCTGACGAGACACTGACTAATCTTGCTATTTCTTCAAACGGATGGATAACATTGAACGGAAAATCTGTTGTAACAAGCGCCGGCGTGGGAGACAGGCCGATAGAGGTAGACGCTGGCGCGGCGGCAGTATCCGGCGCGATAAATTCACAGACGTGGGTTTCGTTTAACAAGACGTTTAATGCTGTACCGCGCGTCGTAACCAACGCTGTGACGGGGAATATTGCGGGGGCAATCACGGCTAAAATAAAGAGTGTAGACACCACGGGGTTTTACGCTACCATCGGCGGCAGCAACGATACGTTTACGGTGCATTGGATCGCGGTTAGCGCATAGCGGAGGGAAATGAATAATGGAAGATAAAGCAATTGCAAACGGGTTGGCACAGATCAACGGGCTTTTGCAGAACGTGCATGTGCGCGGCGAGCAGGATATTGGGTATATGCTGGCGGCTATGCAGGGAATTAAAGGGCTGATTAATGCACTGCTAAAGCAAAAAAACACGGAACAGCCGGAAGAATAGGAGGGTCATTATGACATACACAACCGTTAGAAATGGGTCGCGTGGCGGCGACGTATCAACGTTACAGCAGCTTTTAAACGAAAAAGGCGGGTACAACCTTGCCGTCGATGGGATATTTGGCAATAAGACACTGGCGGCGGTGCAGGACTATCAGGGGAAAAATAATCTTACCGTGGATGGAATTGTGGGAACCAATACATGGGGATCGCTGACAGGCGGCGGCACGGCACCCGGCGGCGGGAGTGCTTCCGGCAAAACCACCGCTGAATTTCTTGCTGACTACGAAGGGAACAGGCCGGAATATGCCCCGTCGCAGGCGGTGCAGGATGCGCTGGCGCAATTGCAGGGCATTGAGAGCAATAAACCGGGCGAATACACAAGCAAATATGCGGAACAGATCGATTCCCTTTTGAACAATATTTTGAACAGGGAAGATTTTTCGTATGATTTTAACGCCGATCCGCTGTATCAGCAATACAAGGACAACTACACCCAGCAGGGCAAAATGGCAATGATGGACACGATGGGGCAAGCGGCGGCGCTTACGGGCGGATACGGCAACAGCTACGCGCAGGCGGTGGGCCAGCAGGCGTATCAAGGGCATTTGAGCCAACTGAACAATGTGATCCCGGAGTTACAGGCAGCGGCTTACAATATGTACCGTGACGAAGGTACGGATATGCTGAACAATATAGGCCTGCTTACCGGGCTGGATGAAACGGACTACGGACGCCACCGCGATACAGTGGGCGACTGGAAGGACGAGCTGGCGTATTATTACACGAAACACGGCGACATGAGCGCTACGGACTACAACAAATACTTAAACGACGCGGCGGCATGGGAAAATGACCGTGATTACTATTATAAGAAAACACAAGACGAGCAGGCACAGTCCAACTGGCGTGAGGAGCTTAATTTTGCCCAGCAGCAAGCGGCGAGGGGCAGTAGCAGCGGGGGGTCTGGTGGAAGTTCTGGCGGGGGCAACAGCAAGTCGCCGGGAAGCAACAGCAGCGAAACATATACGCTCAGAAAGAGTAGCGGCAGGGGCGAGACGATATATCAAGTGATCGATGCAAACGGTAAACAGGTCTATACTTCCAATAGTTATTCAGACATTCAGAAAAAATATCCGGGGGCAATGTAATGGCGCAAATATGGAATAAGACAAAACAACGGTGGGAAGAGGAAAATGCGGGAACTGTAAGCAGCATTTCCGCATACGGTACATTCAATCTCGGTGAGTACAACGCGCTATATAACCAAAGGATGGAAGAATCTGAAAAAGAATGGTACGTAAAAGGCAGGCAAACGAGAGTGATGAATGCCCTTAACGACGCTGCCGATATGCTGCAAAACGGCTTCACTGATTATGATTCATGGCGTAAAAACCAAGAGGTTTACAGGGAGCGCTTAAAGCAGAGCGACCAGCTAACGAATGAACTACAGGATTATATTGACGAGAACAGTGATTATTATACGCCCGAAGGTTTGAAGACATTCGAAGAATATCTTGCCGCATATGCCGAGGACAAGGACGCAATCACCAAGGCGCATGACGAGCTTTTAGCGTCTGATTACTACAAAAAGAACAGTGAAATATACGATGCGCTCCTTTTGGACAACCCGGAGTATGATTCGCTGACACAGGCGGCACAAAACAAGGCTTATACCGATAAAGCCGTGGAGCTTACGCAAGAGCGGGTTGACGAGGCGGAGAAAAACAGAAACTGGGCTACAAAGCTGGCAAATAGCCCGATCGGGCAAAACGCGGCTGCCCTTCTGGATACTCTTGGCGTGGTGTCAATTGATGATTTATATAAAAAAGTGAATGAGGACGAGAACGAGGCCGCATATAAAGCCGCCACCGCTGAATTGATGGCGCTACGGGAACAGCAAAAAATTACTGATGTGCGGGCGGTTACCGCCGAGGCAAAGGCGGATAGTAATTTTCAGGCAAGTACGGGGGGTAACGCGGAGCAAATGCTTGCGGCACAAAATGAAATATTCCTCAAATGGGGCGGCGCGGCGGATAAAAACCTGTATGCTGATTACGCGTATATGACGCCGCACGAAAGCAAAGTTTATGATACTTTTGCCGAAAGCGACCCACAAAAATCCAACCAATACCTTACCGCTATAAAGCCGTTCACGGCGTCGCGCGCTACAAACGCTGTTGTCGATCTTATCCAGCAGGCTACGGAGGAACATCCCGTCGCGATGAGCTTGCTTTCACCTGCCTTTACATTGGGCGAGGGCACCGAATACGTAGGATCGCTCATTACTAAGGTTGCCGATGGCGAGCTGAATTCCGGCAGTTATCGCGCTTCTGCCATAAAAAATACAATTCGCGAAGAAACCAGAAGCCAGATCAATAGCGAGTTTGGGAAAAAAGTCTACGACATAGGCATGAGTATTGCGGATTCCACTGCGTCTTTGATTATGGGTGGCGGCGTACCAGCCATATCATTGGTAATTATGGGTACAAGCGCGGCGTCGCAGACGGCACAGGACGTAAAGGCGCGGGGTGGAACGGACGAACAGGCGCTTGGGATGGGTGCTATTGCCGGTATAATTGAAGTGATTACCGAAAAAATACCTTTGGATAATCTATTTAAGGCAGCCAAGGGCGGCGGTAAAAAGGCTATCCTTAATATTCTAAAACAAAGCGGCATCGAAGCAACGGAAGAAATGGTTTCGGAGATCGCGGGTGTGATCGCGGACGATTTGGTAATGGGCAATCTCTCCAATTACAACTTAAAGATAAACGAGCTCACAGCAAACGGTATGAGCTATGGGGATGCGATGCGGCAGGCTAATAACGAGTTCACGCAACAAGTGATCGACGCCGGCATTGGCGGTGCTGTGTCCGGCGCAGGTTTCGGCATGGTTGGCAGCGCGACAGGAAGCGTGCGCCTTGCGGCGGCGGGTAAGGCGATCATAAAAGGCGGCACTGTTGACCTGCTTGTTGGCAAGGCCCTCGATCTGCCCTTGGAAACGGCAGCGCACCAATTGGCGCAAAGCCTAGTTGATGGAACGACCAAACAAACGAACAGCAACATTGGGCAACTGCTATATGAGTATAATCAGCAGATAAAGACGGACAGTTCAAAGGATAATGCGGCTCCCGACACCGCGCAGGACGCATTGGAACAGGTTGACCCGGCGGCAGAAGGGGTTGACCCCGGCCTTGATCTGGCGGCACGCCAGCTTGCGGGAGAGGTTTCGACCGGCGAGGTGGCACAAGATACCCCGCGTACACCGCAAGCGCGGAATATGGGTGTTGCAACGCCGCAGGAGGGCGTGGAATCGGAGAACTTCATAAATACGACCGGTACAGCCACACCGATTACGCACAGCGCCCATTTATCGGAGAGCAGCGAGAAGGGTTCTTTTGATATTACGGGTATATCCTCCGTGCAAAACGGAAAGATGTATTTGCAGACCAACGACGAGGGCACGGTTGCGCTGGATGATATTGAGTTTTCCAACGCGTTGACCGATATCCTGTATTCGGCAGCGGCGGCATATGACACAGACGCGGCGAAGACGTTTGTAACCGGTTTTGAGGGCGGCACATCGGAGGATTTTGCGCGGTATAGCAGTGGATTTAGTGCCGTATATAAATCGGCAAAGGTGGGGCTGCGTTTAGAAAACATCATACAGCGCTATCCGTTTGTCGCTGGGCAGCTATCCCCGCGTATGCAGCAGTTGGCGTATGACGCCGGGAGGAACGCGAAGAATTTGGCCGCTACGCCTTCGGTTCAGGCGGCGGGTGCGCAGGCGGATACGACAATACCGGGCGCGGCACAGGCGCAGGATGCGATGATAGCAGAACAGGAAAGCACGCAATCTGCGGCCCCGGCGGAAACCACCGCCGAAAACACGCCAAACACTGATGCAGAGCGGGAAACAGCCCCGCAGGAAACCTCCGAACAGGCGAAAAAGAAACCCGGCGTAACCCGCAAGGATACCAAGCAGAACCTAAGCGAGGCACAGCGGCGGCAGCTACAGGTGCTTGATGTCATCGGGAGAAAGTACGGTATATCGATTGAAACTGTGGACAGTATCCCGTTGTCTAACAGTGAAGAATCGACTGCCGCAAGTGCCAAGTTTGCTATCAATGCTGATTTTCAAGCCGAGTATGACGCGTGGGATAAGAAAAGTACTGGTCGCATATTTACATTAGGCACAACTTCAAATGCGTTGCAGAGCATTGGTGTGAAAAATCATCTGATACAATGGGATGCGGGGAAAATCATTAAAATAAGAACTGATCATCCTGCAATGACCGACAGTGTTATTAAGCAGGTTCCCGATATATTGGAAAACCCGGTGATTGTGATGCAATCAAAGAATCCACAGCACAAAAGCAGGATCACGATATTTGGTGAAGTATTTGATGCAAATGGTGTGCCTGTGCTCGCGGTATTGGAGTTGCAACCCACCGGGAGAGATAATATGGCACTGGACTTGATAAAAGTTGCAAGCGCCTATGGGAAAGACACAAACCCGCAAGGGCTGATCAACAGTAGTAATATTTTATATGTTGACCCGGACATAAAAAGAACCAATACATGGCTACTGGGTACTAAGCTCCAATTGCCTTTCACCAGCAGTAACCAACTTGGTTCTAATAATAAAATAGCATATTCGGCAGAAAATGTCAATAGCGGAGCGGGCAGCATAAATGCTTCTTTTGACCCGCAAACAGGGCGGATTCAGATTGCTATGGACGCGACAGATGGGGCGTATCTGTATGTGGGAATGCACGAATTGGTGCACTACGTTAAAGAGTATAACGCTGATGGGTACGGGATGTTGGAAGACTTTGTATTGGACGCGCTGCGCGAAACAGGACAAGACGTGGACGCGCTGGTACAATATCAGATCGAGCTTGCCGCGAGGAACGGTATTGAGATGGACGAGGCCGGGGCGCGTGAAGAAGTGGTGGCGAACAGTGTACCCGCCGTCCTTTCGGATAAAGCGACGGTAAGAAAGCTGGTTGGGCTTGATAGGACGATTGCGCAGCAAGTAGCGGATTTCCTGCGTGAATTTGTCGAGACGTTGAAAAACATCATGTCCTCGTTGGCAAAGCAAAAAAGCTGGCAGCAGATGGAGGCACTGCAAGGCGATATAGATACATTGCAGGAAATCGCCGACCTGTTTTTGGTGGCGCTGGGGGATGCTGGGGCGACAAATTATCAGAAGGGGGATGCAACGGAAAGCGACGGACTTACACGATATTCAGCAAAGAACAGCAGTAATGATAGCATAAAAAAACAGCTTATTGCAAACTTAAGTGCCGTGAATGCACTTGAGCCGGTTGCTGATTTTTCAAACACTGGAATTGAAGGAATGAGTAAAGCGGAACAGGTCAAAGAAATTTCTGAGGAGTTTAAGAAGTTTGGGTATAGAATCGAACGAAAAGGCTTTGGAACCATCTTAATAGATGGAAAGCGGATAAACCACGGAATTAATTATGTAAACAACGATGCGGAATACGCTGCGTTCTTTGCTGTGCCGCGCGTACTGAAGCGTGGAGTCGAGATTTCCGAGCACGCCGACCACAAACGGCGTGGTTATAGTACATATACATTTGCAGCTCCTGTAATCATCAATGGTATGCCAGGTAATGTTGCTGTTGTTGTGCGTAAGACTGGCAATTATAAATATAATGTCCACAGAATTTTGACACCGGATGGAACGGCATTTGAATTAAATGGAATTAAAAAAACAGAGCCTACACCCGATGTCGGCAAGCTACCCAACGGTAACGGCATGACATCCATCAGCCCTGTTTCTAAACATAGAAATCAAGTGTCAACGCTTGCCGACAACGCAAGTGCCAGCTCACAGCGCCTCTCAACTTCTGTTGAGCAAAGTATACCACAAGATGGCAAAAAAAGCAAGTTCTCTCTCCGCGACACCCTTGCCGTTGATGCTCCCGCGTTTGCACGCTTTGAAGAAGCGGAAAGCATCATAGCAGAGCAGCGCAAAACCGTTTCCGCCAGCGCCGCGCGTGCCATTAGCACACAGACCGCAGACAGAATCGCCCGCAAGGTAATCAGCGACACACACAGCGATTATGACCCAAAGGTGCTATCAGAAAACCTTATAGAGATTATTACAAGGTTCGCGCAAAACCCCGATATTCCTGCGGATTATTTTATTGAAGCTGGCGCGTCGGCTATCAAACCTGTCCTCGCGGGGTCGCGGTCATTTGATCAATCCGCGTATGAGGCCGATGCGGGGATAAGAGACTATCTTAAAACGACAAGTATCGTTTTGAGCGACGTGCAACGGCAAGAGGTAGCGAACGACTTTGATAATTACCGAACGTACCGGCAATCGCTTTTCGGAAGTGTAAACCTCACGCGCGACGGCGTTGCGCTGGATGTGGCATGGCAGGAGCTTTCTTCCATGCGCCCCGATTTGTTCGACCCGCACACGAACGAGGGGGATATGCCCGCTATTTTGCACAATGTAGCTAAAAGCCTGAACAAGAGCGCGTATTACGCCAATGAATTTGGTTACGACCTTGACAGCGCGGCGGTCGATATGTTCTTGCAGGTGTATTCCGATTACGCAAACGCTTCCAGTATTAAGACGAGCCTCAATAAATCGCGTTCGGCTGCAAAGCAGGAGATGCAGAGCCGGTATGCCCAGCTTCGGAAAGGCGAGGTTGCAAGACGGCAGGAGCTTTCCAGAAGATATAACGCTGCGCCTGCCGCCGAGAAAAAAGCAATTCGGAAAGAATATATCCAGGTAGGCACAGATGATCATTTGGCGTTTTTGGAGCGGCAGGCACGGATTGCGGATTGGAAGGCGGTTGCGCAGAAAGAGAGCGCCGCCGTGCGAAAGTACAGGCCCTTAATCGAAAATGAGACAAAGAAGCTTATCAATTGGCTGAATAATCCGAGCAAAAAACATCATGTACCGGAGCAAATGCGCAAACCTGTAACGGAATTTGTTCAATCATTGGATTTTGCTCGGGAAGGCGCTCCGGTGGCGTCTGCAAATTGGGCGAATAAAATGCAGAAAATGAGCAATTTCATGGATAAGGCTAATAAGGCGGTGGATATGATTGGCGCACAGAATTTTAGCATCGACGAGGCGTTGATTACAGACTTCAATACGTTCATCGAGCACGCGAGAGAAACCGTCAGTCATGTCTACTATATGAACAGTACTCAACTTGAAGAACTGTACAGAATTGTACGGGCTGTGAGCCACGCTATTACCGACGCGAATAAAATGCACAAGAATGCAAAATATGAGACCGTGAAAGAAGCGGGCGAGGTGGCTATACAGGAATTGGCAAGCAAGCGGCAAAGATACAAGGGGAAGGACATCCTCAAGCAGCTAATGCTTGTTGATACACTTGAACCGCGCACCTTTTTCAAAAGTTTGGAGAGTGTTGGGGAAACGATGTGGGCGGCATTGCGCGAAGGGTTTCGCGAAAAAATGAGAAGACTGTTCGCTGCGCAAGATTTTGTAGATGATACGTTCCAGCAGAAAAACATCAAAACAAAAACGATTCGTGCATGGAGTGGCCCGCGTGCGGAAATAAAGATTTTTGATGTGAAAAATGGGAGGTTACAACTTACCGACGCGCACATAATGTCATTGTATGCGTTGTCGCACCGGGAACAGGCGTATAAGCATATCACGGAAGGTGGGGTTCGGACAGGCGAATATACCGGGCGGCTTGACGGCAAAAAACATAAAGTGATTCAAGAAAAGCCCGTGACGCTGACAGATGCGGAGATTAAGATGATAATCGGAAACTTGACCGATGAACAGTTGTATGTTGCCGAACAATTCCAAGAATATCTTTCGACTGTGATTGCGAGATACGGCAATGAAGCTTCACTCGATTTGGAAGGGTACATGAAGTATCTGGAAGAAATTTACTGGATGATATCAAGCGACAGTGCATATATCAAAAAGGATCAGAAACCCGGTGATTCTCATGAGGCAATCAAAAATATAGGTGCTTCGAAGGCAACCGTAAAGGGCGCGAACAATCCAATAATGCTGAACGATTTCTTTGACGCGTTTGTGCGGCACATTAATGATATGACTTCTTATAGTACGCTTGCTGTTCCGATTGCTGACGCGTTTAAATGGTTCAATTATAAGAACGCAAACAATGATAGCGTTCAAAATGCAATAAAGCGCGTATACGGGCAACCCGGCATCGATTATTTTGTGAAATTTATGGATGATTTGAACGGGTTACAGAGCCGCAACACCGGATTAGAGGGGATGGGGCTCATTAACGCGATTATCCGAAAAGCAAAAACCGCGGCTGTTGGTTTTAATCCGCGAACATGGATACAGCAGCCCATGTCATATTTTCGCGCCGCCAATATGATAAGCCCTAAATATTTGGTGAAATTTTGGAACAGCCCGAAAAACATAGCAGAAATGAAAAAATATTCGCCTATTGCTCGCTGGAAAAGCGCCGGTTTTTATGATACAAACGTCGGGCCGACGCTTCGTAACGTCCTAATTGGTGATATGAGCAGGATCGAAAATGCACGCGATAGGTCATTGTGGATGGCGGGAAAGATGGATGAAATCACATGGGGTTCAATATGGGCGGCAATTAAAAGAGAAATTCGGGCAACGCGCCCCGACCTAAAGTCTGGAACGCAAGAGTTTTTCGAAGCGGTGGCGAAAAGATTTGAGGATGTTGTGGACGGTACACAGGTAGTGGACAGCGTATTCCACCGATCGCAAATAACCAGAAGCACGGACGGGCTTGCGCGAATGACCACGGCTTTTATGTCGGAGCCGCAGAAATCATTGAACATGCTGATAACAGCATTTAGCGATAATTACGAGCAAAAAACCAAAGCAAGTGCCAAACGGCTGGGGCGGGCTATTGTAGTGTTTGCCGTATCGGGCATCGCCACGGCTGCCGCCGCTTCTTTGCCGAGTGCATTTAGGGATGGCGACGAAGAAAAGACTTTCGGCGAAAAGTATCTGGCGGCATTCAAAGAAGACGTGTTTGGAAATTTGAATCCGCTGAATTTGTTCCCGTATATCAGAGATATATGGAGGAATGTTGAATCGGAGGTGTTTGGGAAATACCAAAATTCGGGGCGTATGGATATGGATGTTTTAAATAAAGCGATTGGATTACTGAGAGAATTAGGGCGAATAGCAAAAGGGGAAAGCAAATGGAGCGAATACAAAGTTGCGTACAGGATGCTGGACACGGCGGCAGATTTCACCGGGATACCACTTGATAATTTGATGCGCACATTTACTTCACTTGTTAATACAGTATCTCCCGGCACAATAGATATGAAATCTGATACCGCCACCAATCCAAAAGGCTATGGAACCATGTATGAGGCGTTAAAGGCGGGTGATAGGGATAAATATACCGCCACACTGGAAGACATGCGGGAAAAACTCGCCAAGAATATCCGAAATGAAATGGCCGAGGGTGGCAGACAGTACAGCGAGACGGAGATTGAGATTAAGGTTACAGATGCAATCGAGAAAGGAATTGCTGCTTACATGATGGAGAACGAGCCGTTGATTGATGAGGTTGCGCGATTGTTCCTGACTGGCGAACTTGTAGGGGAAAACAAAAAACGATACGACGCGATATATCAAACACTGCGAAACATGGGGGTTCCGCAAAACTCAAATATTTACGCCATGAACAGCCGTATCAATCTGATTAATAAAGGGGATGCGGTGGAAGAAGTCACGCCCGCCACCCCGCAGGAGTTTGAACGAACCGATCTTTACGAAAATATGTACCACGCCCTCACGATGGGGTACGAGGACGATTACGACGAATATCACGACATCGTTGCGGACATCATCCGCAGCGACTACGAGAAAAAAGTTGCGGACGGCGGCATACCCGAAGACGATGTGGAATTATACATCGAAAACACGATTGCGGAGGGTATGAGGGATTACCTGAAAAAGAATGACCCGCGTATCACGGAGATGGCGGAGGCTTACAACAAGGGAACCCGGCAGATTGAAAATATGGCGGTTTACCGGGAGATGAAAGCCGAAGGGTTTACCGAAGCTATGCTCAATGGGGCTGTAAAGGCGGCGGCCAACGCCTTGAACAAAAAAGATGTAAACGAAACCAAGAAGTACGACCCCGATTTATATGTTGAGTGGAGTATGTTCCCGGATGTTGGGGATGCTATGAAAGAAGCGGTGAAGCAATCGGTGGAAAAAGGCGATAATAGCTGGATGAACGATATTTACGATGAATTGGCTTACGATGGGCATACGCCGGAGGAAACGAAAGCAGAACGCCTATCGACGTACAAAACTGCCGTGCGGGCAAATCTATACGACTACCTTGACGCTGGAAATGACGCTAAGGTTGATCAGTATATCACGGCGTTACAGGAAATGATAGAGGAAGGCGAGGGTGACAGCGATATCTCCGGGCCGATGAAAACACATTACAAACCAATTTACCAGCAGGCGTATCTCGCGGGCAACACCGCCGAAATGCAACGGATAGAAAGTATGCTTCTTCGGCTTGGGCTTATGGGCAAGAAAGGCACTCCGCTGTTTGATGATACAACATTCGAGGAATGGCGCGAGAAAGCATAGCGTAGGGGTGAAAATAAAAAATACAGTTGCTATGATGGATTGAGAGGTGAACGATATGGCATATGTGAATTATCAGATGCGGCTTGATGTTTCAAAGCCGGGGAGCCAGGGAACAATCTATGTGAAAGAGGGAGATGTCGGTTCGCGGGAAATGACAATTTCCCTTGTCAACGTCGCGGAGCCGGTGACACTTAACGCCAGCACAATGACAGCGGCGGTTCACGCAATAAAGCCAGACAACACGATTATATATAACGACGGCGAGATAACCGGTAACACCATAAGAAGCACACTGACACAGCAGATGCTTGCGGTGGAAGGCATTGTAAAATGCGAGATCATTGTTTATAGCGCTGCCAACAAAGTTCTGCACAGCCCGTATTTTGAGGTTTACGTGAGCGATACGCTGAATATGGATTCTGCCGTGGAATCGTCCAATGAGTTCACCGCCTTAGTGCAAGCCATGACGGATGTTAAGAACCTCGAAAACGAGGTTGCAACAGCCGAGAACGACAGGGAAACGGCGGAGGGGAAACGTGTAGAGCTTTACACACAGGTAAAGGCAGAGTATGAGAGCGGCGCGTTCAAGGGAGAAAAGGGCGATACCGGCCCACAGGGCGAACAGGGGTCGCAGGGTATACAGGGGATTCAAGGGGAAACTGGTATACAGGGAGCGCAGGGCATTCAAGGCCCACAGGGCGATCACGGTGTGGGCGTTAGTTTGCAGGCGGGCGAGTACCGGGAACCGGGCAGCGGCAAAGACCTTCCCGACCTGCCTGCCATTGAAAGCACCGCCGAAGGCGCGGCATATGTCGTTGATGATGATGATATAGATGGACAATACGATTTGTATATCCACGGCGAGGGAGGAACAAGCTGGATCATAGTGGACAACTGGGGCGGCGTTCCCGGCACGCAGGGGCCGCAAGGCATACAAGGCCCGCAGGGCGAGCAGGGGCCAAAAGGCATTCAAGGAGAACCAGGGCCAAAAGGTGATCAGGGAATACAAGGCCAGCAGGGAGAGACGGGGCCGCAAGGGATACAGGGGGTACAGGGGCCAAAAGGTGACAAAGGCGACGGCACCGGGGATATGCTGCGGTCGGTATACGATACGAATTCAAACAATGTGGTTGACAAGGCGGAGCGGTTAAATACGGCGTGTAGCATAGCCCTAACAGGCGACGTGACGGGGAGCGGCAGCTTTGACGGGAGCGCGGATCTGTCAATTACTACATCCATTGGCGCGCTCAAAATCACGACGGCAGATATTGCCGCTAATGCCGTGACCAACGCAAAGATGGCGACCATGACCGCCAATACGATCAAAGGCAATGATGGTTCTTCGGCGCTGGCGCCGCAAGATCTAACGGCAACGGAAGTCGTAACGATGCTGAAATCCGCGCTTGTCAATACAATCTATCCTGTCGGCGCGATCTATATGAGCGTTGTGAATACCAGCCCGGCCACGTTGTTTGGCGGCACATGGGTGGCGTGGGGTACGGGGCGCGTACCGGTTGGCATAAACACAGGCGACACGAACTTTAGCACTGTAGAAAAAACAGGCGGCCATAGTGCTACCGAGCAGCATTTACATACTGTTGGTATGGCTACAGATCCTGGAATCGTTGGTGGTAATGTTACAATGGCCGAAATCACTACTGGAAATCCTCATACAGCATGGATAGGATCTGGTACTCCTTATGGCAAAGTAGGAGCAGGCGGCGGACAAACTTCAACGTTCGGAACAGGAAATGCCGGCAACCTTCAACCATACATCACATGCTATATGTGGAAACGCACAGCATGAAAAAATGGAGAAAAAGAAAATGACAGAAGTAAAAATCAATGAACTGTTTGTACCAAAAGGGACCAAGCGGCGGGGCGGGAAAAAGCTGAAAAAAGACAACGGCGTGTGCATCCACGAAGCGGGTACGCCGAACGCCCCGGCGGTGAACCTCGCCAGGGTGCAGGTGAACAGCCCTAATTCGGTCGTGAACGGCTGGCACTTTTCGGTGGACGACAAGGAGGCGTGGCAGTCGTTCCCGCTGGATGAAGTGGCCGAGCATTCCGGCAAGCGCGAGGGCAACGACACCACGGTGGCGATCGAGATCGCGGACAAAGTGACGGCGGGTGAGTATTGGCGGAAGGCCGTGGACAACGCGGCGTGGCTGGCGGCGTGGATTTTGAGGCAGAAGGGCCACACCAAAGCCGTGCACAAGCAAAACATCTGGCAGCACAATGACTGGAGCGGCAAGGACTGCCCGAGGCAGATACGCAAGGGCAACCCGGTGAACTGGGCGGCGTTTGTGGCGAAGGTCAACGAATATCTGGCGGCGATGCTTGCACCCGCGTCTGCACCCACACCTGCCCCCGCCCCACAACCGCAGCCGAATAAGGCGCTGGTGGAGGCGTTTGTGACGCGACTCTATGCGGCTTCGCTTGACCGCGCCCCCGACCCGGAGGGGTTCAAAGGCTGGGTAAACGCGCTGATGAACCGGGCGCTTGACCCGTGGCAGGTGGCGCGTGGGATCGTGCTGAGCGACGAGAGCATCGGGCAGCGCGAGACGACCGAGGAATGGGTGAAAGAGCTGTACCGGGCGCTGCTGGGCAGGGAGCCGGATGTGGACGGGGAGCAAAACTGGCTGGCGCGGTTGTACACTGACATGAGCCGGGTTGCGGTTGTGGACGGCATCCTCGGCAGCTCGGAGTTTAGCGGCGTTGCGGCGGCGATGGGGTTTTAAGGAGGAAAACGATATGGAAGAAAAAACGGTATTGGAACAGAACCGGGTAAGGTCGGTTACATGGTGGGTTGGGATGATTGACGCCGCAGTGACGGCGATCACCGGCGTACTGATGGCGGCGGGGGCGGTATCCGTTGAGATTGGCGGGGCGGTCGTCGCGGGGTCGGCCATTGTGCTGGCTTACTGCAACGGCAACAACCCGAGCATACGGGGGAAATACTGATCGTTTTTTAGCACTCTTTTTTTCTCTTTGGCAGGCTCGTATTAAAGGCTTTTAAAACGCGATACTATACTTTTTAAAAGCCTTTAAAACAACTTTATATTTCAGATTTTAAAAAAACAGAGAAAAACTCCGGTTCAAGGGCAGCGACTGTAAAAAAGCCCATTACTTCGGAGTTTTTTCTATTTTGCGCGTTAATTTTTTTTGTTTTGCGCGTTAGGCTACATTGAACTTTTCACCAGTCATGGCTCCATCTATCAGCATAGATACGGTTGTTCCATCCAAGCGCATGGAAGAAAC
>DOMW01000023.1:0-8744 GCA_003510345.1 Clostridiales bacterium
CCCCCTTGACGAGAAGCGGCAGCATCATAACTATCCACGGTGGAAAATGTTACCGTTTTAACAAAAGCACAGGGGCGAGTACAAATTCCATATGCTTAAGCACAAGAGTTTGTTGAGCTGCAAATTCTAAACCGTCATAAGCATTAAACACCATTCAAACGCATCATTTCCCTGCTTCTTCCACCAGCGTCAGCTTGTACTCTATGGAATCGGAAAGCGCCATAAAGCTTGCCTCAATAATATCGGTGGAAACGCCCACCGTGCTCCATGTGTTTTCCCCGTCCGTCGATTCGATCAGCACGCGCACCTTTGCCGCCGTCGTTGCCGAGCTTTCTAAAACGCGCACTTTGTAGTCCGTAAGGCTCACCTCGGAAAGCACGGGGTAAAAACCGCACAGCGCGCCCCTAAGGGCGAGGTCGAGCGCGTGCACCGGGCCGTCGCCCTCCGCGCCCGTGATGCGGCTTTCCGCGCCCACATGCACCTTGACTATAGCGGAAGACGGATATTCCTGGTTCGTAAGCGGCTGCTCGCCGATGATCTTGAAGTAATCCAGCTTATAGAACGGACGGTATTTGTTCAGCCTGCGGCGAATGAGCAATTCAAAACTTTGTTCCGCCGCTTCATACTGATACCCGTCGAACTCGCGCTGCTTCAGTTCGTTCACGATGCCCGCGACGACCGGCGACTTCGCGTCCACCGAAGCGTCCACCCGCTGTATCTTTTTTAACAGCGTCGCCTTGCCGGAGACCTCGCTCATCAGGTAACGGCGCTCGTTGCCCACCAGATTAGGCGGGATGTGCTCAAAGCTCTCGCGCACTTTCTTCACGCCGTCGATGTGCATACCGCCTTTGTGCGCAAACGCGCTCTTGCCCACATACGGCATGGCGGAGGAAAGGCGGATGTTGGAAATCTCCGCGATACGCCGCGCCGCCTGTGTGAGCATGTGCATATTCCCCTCCGGGATGCAGCAATACCCGCGCTTTAGCTGCAAATTGCCTATCAGCGTGGAAAGGTTGGCGTTGCCGCAGCGTTCGCCATAGCCCACATACGTGCCCTGCACCTGTCTTGCCCCCGCGTCCACCGCGGCCATAGACTGCGCAACCGCCAGCCCGGTGTCATTGTGGCAGTGGATGCCAATCTCTGTGCCCGGAAAACGTTCACAGACCATCTTTGTAATAGCATAGACGTCCGCCGGGTAGGCACCGCCATTCGTGTCACACAGGCAAAGCACATCCGCGCCGCCCGCCTTCGCCGCGTCAAGCGCCGCCACCGCGTATTCGGCGTTGTTAAAATATCCGTCAAAAAAATGCTCGGCGTCAAACACGACATACTTGCCGTTTTGCTTCATATAGGCGACGGTGTCTTCTATCATCGCCAGGTTTTCTTCCAGCGTCGTATGAACGACCTTTTCCACATGCAGATCCCAGCACTTACCAAAGATCGACACGGCAGGCGTGTCCGCTTGCAGCAGGGAATTGACATTCGCATCGTCCTCCGCCCGTACACCCTTTCGCCGCGTACTGCCGAACGCGCACAGCGTGGCGTGCTTCAGCGGGTTTTGCTTGACGCGCCGGAAAAACTCCAGATCCTTGGGGTTGGAACCGGGGTTGCCCGCCTCGATAAACCCGACCCCGAGTTCGTCCAGCGCGTGGGCGATATGCAGTTTATCCTCCACCGAAAAGGCAATGCCTTCGCTCTGCATACCGTCGCGCAATGTGGAGTCGAATATTGTAATTGTTTTCATTTTATGGCTCCTTATACCCTCGAGATCCTTTGCCGCCAATTTCTTGCCAGGTAACCGCCTACGCCATTAGCTTGTTAACACCGTTCAAATAGGCAAGTATAGACGATTCAATGATATCTGTGGAAAGGCCGCGGCCCGTCACCGTTTTGTCGCCCGCGCTCATCTTCACGACAACCTCGCCCAAAGCGTCCTCACCGTGTGAAACAGCGTTTATTTTGTAGTTTTGCAGCTTCGCCGCAAGGGGCACGATCTTTTCAATCGCCTGATAGGCCGCGTCCACCGGGCCGTCTCCAAACGCCACCTGCGCCTGCTCCTTGCCGTCCATATCCTCCAGCAAAACACTCGCCGTCGCCCGGAACGCGTTGCCGCTGTTCACCACAAACTGCTTGAGCTTATAGTGTTCCGCTACCTTAGCCGTCTTGTCCGATACCAGTGCCTCGATGTCGTACTCCGTCACTTCCTTTTTCTTGTCGCACAAATCCTTGAACTGCGCGAACGCCGCCTCAAGCTCTTCTTTTTTGAGGTTGTACCCCAGCTCTTTCAAGAAGTCCTCAAACGCGTGCTTGCCCGAGTGCTTGCCGAGCACCATCTTGTTTGCGGCGAGGCCGACAGATTCGGGCGTCATGATCTCGTATGTTTCGCGCTTCTCGAGCACACCGTGCTGGTGAATACCGCTCTCGTGCGCAAACGCGTTCGCGCCCACAATCGCCTTGTTGGGCGGTATGGACACGCCGATCGTTTTGGAGAGCAGCCGCGATGTGCGGTAAATCTGCCGGGTGTCGATATTCGTATCCGCCCCGAACAGGTTCTTGCGCGTTTGAATCGCCATTACGACTTCTTCCAGCGACGCGTTGCCCGCGCGCTCGCCTATACCGTTTACCGTACATTCCACCTGCGTCGCGCCCTCCGCCACCGAGGCCAGCGAATTTGCCACCGCCATGCCGAGGTCGTTGTGGCAGTGAACGGATATGTCGATATCCTCTATCCCTTCCACGTTTTTCATTAGGTAGGCGATCAGGCTGCCCATTTCCGCCGGCAGCGCGTAGCCCACCGTATCCGGGATATTCACCGTGCTTGCCCCCGCGTCGATCGCCGCTCTTACCGCTTTTGCCAAAAACGGCCTATCGCTCCGAAAAGCGTCCTCTGCCGAAAATTCAATATCCGGCAGCAGTGTGCGCGCGTAGCTCACCGACTCTTTGATCTGCTCAAGCACCTGCTCTTCGCTCATTTTCAGCTTATACTGCATGTGCAGCGGGGAGGTCGCGATAAAGATGTGTATCCTGGGCGCGGCCGCCTCCTTCAACGCCTCATAAGACGCGTCGATATCCTTCTTGACCGCGCGGTTGAGAGAGGCGACCGAAGCGTTCTTTATTTCCCGCGCGACCATTTGCACGCTTTCAAAATCGCCGGGGGAAGAAATGGCGAACCCCGCCTCGATCACGTCAACCTTCAATATTTCCAGTTGCCTTGCTATCGCGATCTTTTCATGGAGGTTCATACTGCACCCGGGCGATTGCTCCCCGTCGCGCAATGTCGTATCAAATATTTTAACCGTTTTCATGTCAGGCTCCTTTTATGTGTTCTATTCCAGCACCGCGCCTTTGTCGGCGCTTGTAACCATCCGTGCGTACCGCGCAAGCCAGCCGCCCGTGTTGCGTTCGGGCGCTTTTGGCCGCGCGCCTGTAAGTCGCCTGTTAAGCTCCTCTTTGGGTACATCGAGCGTCAGCGAGTACCGGTCGATATCGATGCGGATGGTATCGCCTTCGCGCACATGCGCGATCAGGCCACCAGCCGCCGCTTCGGGCGAAACATGGCCGATAGCCGCCCCGCGCGACGCGCCGGAAAACCGTCCGTCCGTAATAAGCGCCACATCTTTATCAAGGCCCATACCGCACAGCGCCGATGTGGGCGCGAGCATTTCGCGCATACCCGGGCCGCCGCGCGGCCCCTCGTAGCGGATAACCACCACGTCCCCGCGGTTGATTTCCCCCCCCATAATCGCGGCATACGCCTGCTCCTCGCTGTCAAACACGCGGGCCGGGCCGCTGTGCCGCATCATTTCGGGCGCTACAGCCGCGCGCTTCACCACACAGCCATTTTCCGCCAGGTTACCAAACAGCACCGCGATGCCGCCTGTTTTGGAATACGGGTCTTCGATAGAACGGATACAATCGCCCGTTGCTTTCGCTTTCTTAACCCTGTTTAGTAACATGCCGTCTATTGTTTTATTGTCCCGCAGCAGACCCGCTTTGCTCAGTTCGGCCATCACCGCCGATACGCCGCCCGCCTCATTAAGCTCTTCAATATAGTGATGTCCGGCAGGCGCAAGATGGCACAGGTTGGGCGTTTTCTCGCTGACCGCGTTCACGCTCGCAAGGTCGATCGCCACACCGCACTCATGCGCGATCGCGGGCAGGTGCAGCATACTGTTTGTGCTGCATCCGAGCGCCATATCCACTGCCAGCGCGTTTAGAAACGCCGTCTCGTTCAGTATATCCCGCGGTTTTATGTCCTGCTCTACCGCGCGCATGATTTGCATACCCGCGCGTTTCGCGAGGGCAACCCGTGCCGCGTGTACCGCCGGGATCGTACCGTTGCCGGGCAACCCCATACCCAGCGACTCGGTAAGGCAATTCATGGAATTTGCCGTATACATGCCCGAGCAGCTGCCGCAGCCAGGGCAGGCGCGCCGTTCATATTCCAGCAGCCCGGCGTCGTCCATGCTGCCGCCCGCGTGCGCGCCCACCGCCTCGAACAGGCTGGATAGGCTTGTTTTAACACCGTTCACACGCCCGCTTAGCATCGGCCCGCCCGATATTACAATCGCCGGAATGTTCACACGCGCCGCCGCCATCAACATGCCGGGTACGGCCTTGTCGCAATTGGGCACAAGCACCATGCCGTCAAAAGCGTGCGCTTTCACCATGCTTTCCACACTGTCCGCAATGAGCTCGCGCGAGGGCAGGGAATACCGCATACCCTCGTGCCCCATCGCAATGCCGTCACACACGCCGATGGCCGGGAATTCAAACGGCGTGCCCCCCGCCATGCGGATGCCGTCCTTTGCCGCCTGCGCCACTTTATCCAGGTGCAGGTGGCCGGGTACGATCTCGCTTTTCGCCGATACCACCGCGATCAGCGGGCGGGAAAGCTCTTCCTCCGTCATCCCCAGCGCATAGAACAGCGAGCGGTGCGGCGCTCTGTCGATCCCTGTTTTTACATTGTCACTTTTCATTGTAAGCCTCTCTTGGCAGCCCCTTTATAGCAGAATATTTACTGCAATTACTTCTCTTTGTGCCAGCTCATCTTCTCGCGCAGGCGCGCGCCTGTTTTTTCGATCAGATGCTCTTTTTCCATATTGCGCGTCGCGATGAAATGCGGGCGCTTCACCTGGTTTTCCAGCATCCAGTTGCGCGCGAACGTGCCGTCCTGTATCTCGCGCAGCACATGCTTCATTTCCTTGCGCGTATCTTCGGTGATGATGCGCCGGCCCGTCTCGTAATCGCCGTATTCCGCCGTATCCGAAACAGAGTAGCGCATCCGCGAAAGCCCGCCCTCAAAGATCATATCCACTATGAGCTTCATTTCGTGGCAGCATTCAAAATATGCCATTTCCGGCGCGTAACCCGCTTCAACCAGCGTGTCGAAGCCCGCCTTTATCAGCTCTGTCACACCGCCGCACAGCACGGCCTGCTCGCCGAAAAGGTCTGTTTCAGTCTCTTCCCTAAACGTCGTCTCAAAAATGCCCGCGCGCCCACCGCCTATACCGCTGGCGTAAGCGAGCGCAAGGTCGTGCGCTTTCCCCGTCGCATCCTGATAAACAGCGATCAAGCACGGGACTCCTTTGCCTTCTTTATACTGGCTGCGCACTGTGTGGCCGGGGCCTTTGGGGGCGACCATCCACACGTCCACGTCGCGCGGGGGAACGATCTGCCCGTAATGGATGTTGAACCCGTGCGCGGACACAAGCGACTTTCCTTCGGTCATATGCGGCTTTATGCTCTCGTCATACAGCTTGCCCTGCTTTTCGTCGTTTACCAGTATCATCACGATATCTGCGGCTTTCGCGGCGTCCGCCGCCGTCATTACGGCAAGGCCCGCCTGCTCCGCCTTTTTCCACGACTTACTGCCCTCATACAGCCCAATGATGACATGCGCGCCGCTTTCCTTCAGGTTGAGCGCGTGCGCGTGCCCCTGCGAGCCGTAGCCTATCACCGCCACCTTTTTGTTCTTCAGAAGGGAAAAATCACAATCCTTGTCATAATACATTTTTACTGCCATTTTGGTTCTCCTCTCATTTTGCTTATTCATTATAAACTGAATAGTTAAATAATAGTTTGAATCACATCGCTTGTGTGTGATTAACATCACTTATCGTGTATGGAGCTATCGCCGCGTTCCAGCGCGGTGATGCCCGTACGCGCCATTTCCAATATGCCGTATTCGGAAAGCAATGCGATCAGCGCCTCATTCTTTTCCGGCGTGCCCGCAAGCTCCACCACCAGCGTCTTCTTGCTGATATCCACAATTTTAGTGCGGAAGATATCGCACAGCTCTATAATGCCCGCGCGTTTGCTCGCGTCCGCCGCCACCTTCACAAGCACCAGCTCCTTGTAGACGGAACTTCTGGAGCGGATGCCCTTTACCTTCACCACATCGATCAGCTTGTTGAGCTGCTTTTTTATCTGCTCCAAAATCTGCTCGTCGCCCACAAGCTCGATGGTGATGCGCGAGCTTTCCGGGTCGTCCGTCTCGCCGACGGAGAGTGAGCGAATGTTGTATCCCCGCTTGGAAAAAAGCCCGGTGACCTTATTGAGCACACCCGATGTGTTTTTGACCAAGACCGATAACACGTACCTTCTTATCATACCGTAATCCCTCTCTTATACCGTTCCCAATTCAATTAGTATTACCTGTTGAGTTCCATAATGATCTCATCCAGCCCGCGCCCACCGGGCACCATGGGAAGCACATTTTCATCCTCGTGGATATCGCACGCGATTACCACCGGGCCTTTTTCACGGAACGCCTGTTCCATTGTTCCCTTAAGTTCGGTTTTATCCGGGATATGGAAGCCCTTTGCGCCGAACGCGCGGGCCAGCGCCACATAATCCGTCGGGTTATTGAGCGTGGTATTGCTGTAGCGTTCCTCATAAAACAATTTCTGCCACTGCCGCACCATACCCAACACATTGTTGTTTAAAACCAATATGGTTACAGGTATAGTATACTTCACCGCCGTTACGATTTCCTGCAAATTCATGTGGAAGCTGCCGTCGCCCGCGATATTCACCACACGCCTGCCCGTGCCCGCCGCCGCGCCGATCGCCGCGCCCAAGCCGAACCCCATCGTTCCGAGGCCGCCCGACGTGATAAACTCGCGGGGATGCTCGATTTTCAAAAACTGCGCCGCCCACATCTGGTGCTGGCCCACCTCCGTGGTAAATAAAGCCCCTTCCGGCGCGCAATCCTGCGCCGTTTCCAGTATCTTTTTGGGATACTGCGCGTTTTTGCCCGCGCGGTAGATCGGATAGCGTTCCTTCCACGCCTGCACCTGTTTGCCCCACTCTCCGCCCTTTTTCGCTTTCACTTCGGGCAACAGCGCCGCTAAAACATCTTTCGCGTTTCCGGTCACTTCATATTGCGCCGCAATGTTTTTATTGATCTCGGCGGGGTCTACGTCGATATGCAACACCTTTGCCTGTTTGGCAAATTTTGCCCGGTCGGACGTTACCCTGTCGGAAAACCGCGCGCCGACCGCGATCAAAAGGTCGCAGTGCGTGGCGCACATAGCCGACGTTTTTGTGCCGTGCATACCGATCATACCTGTGTAGCGCTCGTCGCTCTGGGGAAACGCGCCGATCCCCATCAACGTCGTCGTAACGGGCGCGCCTATTTTTTTGGCAAGCTCAAACAACTCCCTTTCCGCGCCTGACGCGATGACGCCGCCGCCCACATACAGGAACGGCCGCTCGCTTTCATTGACAGCCCGCGCCGCAGCGGCAATATCTTGGTTACTGAATTGATTATGATGGCTCACGGGGAGCGGCACAGCCGACGCATACTCCGCTTCCCGCATGGTCAGGTCTTTGGGGATATCGACCAGCACCGGGCCTTTCCTGCCGCTGTTCGCGATCTGAAAAGCCAGGCGGATAGAATCAGCCAGGCGCGCCATATCCTTCACGATCATGTTATGTTTTGTGATGGGCGACGTCACGCCAGTGATATCGATCTCCTGAAAGCTGTCTTTCCCCAGGTTTTTCATCTCCACGTTTACCGTGATGGCGACAACCGGCACGGAATCCATATAAGCTGTCGCAATCCCCGTTACAAGGTTGGTCGCGCCCGGCCCGCTGGTGGAAAATACAACGCCTGTTTTCCCCGTCGCGCGGGCATAGCCGTCCGCCGCGTGCGCCGCGTGCTGTTCGTGGCAGGTTAGGATATGGCGTATCTCATGCCGGTATTTGTACAGCGCGTCGTATATGGGAAGCGCCGTGCCGCCCGGAAACCCGAATACAGTATCCACGCCTTGCTCCTTCAGACATTCCATGATGATTTGTGCCCCAGATAATTTCACGTCCATCGCTCCTTTACTTTCACATCAATCCAACAAAAAAGGTCTGCGCTCATTGCGCAGACCTTGGATTACTGTTTCGTTTCTTCCAGTCCTTTTATCGCACCATTTTCAGGTACAACCGCAATAAGCCTTATTTGTGCCGCCAATAATGACGACGGTAATAAGGTTAAGGACGAGAATGAGGTTTTTAGAAATCGACTGATACATCTTCTCTTCATCCTTGCGATTGATGGTATTGAGTATACTTGCATATCGGAACAATGTCAACATTTTTTATACCCCGCTTATAAAAAATAATGCGGCCTACAAATATCTACCCTATAAAAATGCAGAAATCAATTGCAAAACGGCTTGATCTATATTAGAATAAATGGCGTGTTGGTTCGCAATTGTAGGTTAGTGGATAGAACGAGTGCCTCCTAA
>DOMW01000023.1:8894-9836 GCA_003510345.1 Clostridiales bacterium
ACCACAGCATGATTCTGCTAATAAAACTCACTCCTCTCTTTCACCCTGAAATTAACCAAGTTGCTAATAAACCTGAAAAAACCAAGCCGTTTTTGCTAATTAAATGGCCTGCTTTTGAGCTGATAGGATGGCGGTAATCAACTCCGGATTCGCTGTAATGAACTGGAGCAGCGCCTGTGGGTCTGGCGTAGCCTGTGGTGCATCAACACTACCGCGATAATCGCTCTCCATCTGCTTAACGATATTGACCTGATCCTCGTCATAAGCCTTGGAATACCGAATGACCATATCTGGCTCGGCCCACCCTCCAGCTTTCATAACAGCCTTGATGTTCCCGCTGGAAACCGCGAGCTTCTTTGTAGCACTGGCTGCTCTGACACTGTGGAATACAATATCATCCAATTCTGCTTCCGGTACGCTATGGAACTGGTATCCAGCTTCCCGCATTTCAAGGATGATGGCTTTGAACTTCCTGTTAAGCTGCTCCGGCATAAACGGTCTACCGTTAGGCTGACAGACAATCAACTGGCTGTTGGGATAATAATCGCCAAAGATGTTGTCAATCAAATCCTTCTGCATGGCTCTCAGGCGATCCAACTTAGCGATAAGCAGATCATTTATCTTGCTCATCCTCTCTGTTGCTTCCGTCTTAGGCTGCTTCAAGACGATAAGCGTAGTGGCACGCGGATCCAAAGCAGGAAACCTGTAATAAATCGTGAGCTTAGGCAACTTCAAATCCTTCTTTTTCACGCGAGCAATCGCCTTGTAAATATGCAATGTCTTAGCGTCGCGGTTGTAGTCGGGCCATTGTAAAGCCCCGACTTCACCTCCTCTGGTTGTACAATAGTATTGGATGCATAGTGCGACATGGATGACATACCGCTCATAGTCTTCCGGCTTATCTGTGTAAGCAAGCACTTTCTCAAACTCTTCCGGTGAAAA
>DOMW01000023.1:9844-14237 GCA_003510345.1 Clostridiales bacterium
TCTTTAATCATCTTCCACCGTTTCGCCTGATTAAACGCCGTTCGCAATAGCTTATGAATCTCATTCACCTGCGAAGCGGTCATGTTCTCCTTTGGAGCCTTGCCGGGATTATGGACGGGCTCGCATTCAGTCAGCAGGAAGTTATAATACGCATCAATCAGCCTTACATCCACATCAACCATCCGATGATATCCGAAATGCGGATAGATGTAATTGATGAGCAACGCGATGTTGCTTGCGTGGTAGGATGGCCCCCAGTGCTTGTTGCCATAGGATTTCACAAATTCCTCCATAAACTCTTCCACCGTAATTTCAGAGTTAGTGGCATCCTGCTTTTCCGCCCGCTCTTGATCCCGACGCTGCTTATCCTCCGCATCCTTTTGCGTCTTAAACGCTTCTGCTTCCTTGAGTGATAGCCCAGACTTCCAGACCTGATGCTTGGTATTACCCTCGCCTTCGTAGTACACAACGGCGAACTTGGTACCTCTTTTAACTATACTTGCCATTTTCATGACCTCCATTTTTATGATTGTTGATCCAACCATCTGTCAAAAGAGACCCTCGATACTCTGATTGTTCTGCCTACACGAACTACTCTAAAAGAGCCAGAATTGCACAAATCATATGCTTTTTTTCGGCTGATTTCGAGAATGTCCATGACTTCGGCTACCGAATAGCTTCTCTTTTCAGTGGTTGTATTTGCTTCTGGCTGTCCGATGTTAATTACCTCCTCTCGACAATCGGACAGTATGGAGTATCATGAAGCATCTGTAATGCAGTTATAATTATATTATAACGACACTCCGTTTTCAATCCGATTTAGAATAATATCCCTATTCCCGCCCGCGGCTAACAGGCCATAGACGCGCTCATCACGCTCTCCCCGCATTCTGATGCCGGGCCGTCCAATGCCGTGAAGCGTTCAAGACGGAAGTACCATTGTACCTCTGCCGGGTCGTCGCGTTACGCGGGCGCCACCTGCGTATATGTGCTCCTGAATCCGACTTGCCAGACCGGATGGATAGCCGCTCTCCATACAGAGGGATGTGGGAATGTGGGCGTATGAAGTTTTCAAGGTGCTCTTGGATGCCTTCAACCTATAAAAACGCACGCAATTCCCGATTTTTCTTAATCCCTGAAAATATTTTTAGATATTTGTGAAAACCCACCGAGCGCTGAGGCCCGGTGGGTTTTCTATTGCCGGTCAGATCACGAATTTTGAGATTCCGGTTATAACGCGCATCAGGATATACTGCCGGCAGTCTTCGTCAATGTATCCATAGATGCTGCTATGACGGTCAATCAAAGGCGCGAACATCTCAAGAATTTCTTCAACCGCTGCTGCTTCCCCGGCGATTGCCTTTGAAAGCAAATCAGAAAAGCTCCTATTCATACCGTCCGCCTCCCTTCAGCAGTAGATTGCGCAGCTTCTTTATTGCGGAATGCCGCTCGTTGTAAACGAACTTGACGGAACAGCCAAGGTGCTCAGCAATCTCCATCGCGGACATTCCATCTATAAAGGATAGCTCCAATATCCGACGGCGCATTTGCGATAAACCGGAAAGCGCGTCCGATATCCGTTCCTCGGCAAAGAAAAACTCGTTCTCGGATGCCGCGTGCTGCCATCGTTCTGTTTCCGGTGTGGCGTCATCCGGCTTAGAGAGCTTGTCCGTCGGCAACTCCATACTCCAATGGCTCTGCCGCCGGATGTAGTCGATTTTGGCGGTTGTAACAACCTTCACCATGTATGCGGTAAAGCGTGCAATCAGCTCGCTGTCCGCCGGGTCAAAAGGGTGGTTCTGTTTTTTATCCATAGCCTGCCTCCTGGCCATGCCACCCCGGCGGACAGACATGCCTCGACCACCCCAACGAACTGCGATTCGCCGGGGACCCCAGGATGGCATGCGTATTCGTGTTTTGTGAAAGTTGTGAGCGAAGCAACGCATGTAACAGGTTTACATGAGCATCACCACCTTCCCGCTGACACGCAAAAAGGCCGCACCACGACTTAACGCGGTACGGCCCTCCAGAAAAGGTCAGGTATTGTATATATGAATATGCGGCTACTTGTTCCCAAGTAACCGCATCCGGATCGTCTATCCTTTTTTTGAAAAAAGAATCTTTTTCAGATTAATTCCCGGCGGCCCTGTCGCTCCAAGGTCGCCGGAATACATTCTTACAGCAGCTTCCTCTATCTCTTTACCCCTCTTGTTTCGTATATTTCATATACTGTTCCCATACGGCGGAAGCCATGTTAATTACAAGCCGCTTCTGCTCTACATTATAGCCCTCCGTCAGACGGTTGAACTCGTCCATCAAATACCCGCTGGAATTGCTGATACTCCCATAAAAGAGCTGATCCATCGTGACGTTCAGCACCTCGGCGATGCTGACCACGACTTCAATGCTGGGAATCCCGTTCGCGTTCTCAATCGCGTTGATATGGCTGAGCGAAACCCCTGCCAGCTCGCCGAGCTTCTCCTGCGTCAAATCAGCCAGCAGCCGGTATTTCCTTACGCTTTTACCCAACAGTTCATCATTAGTGTTCATACTTGACTCCTCCATACTTAAATATTGTAGTCTTTCAAGACTCGGATTTTGAGAAGACATAAACATTAAATACCGCCTACAGATGGAGTTTTGAGATTGAATACGAACTTTTTATGACGAAACCCCTCATGGCGTCCATGAGGGGTTTCAGCCAATATCAATATTTCCATTAAGCAAACCTGTCCAAACCGTTCAGCAGGGTGTCAAGCGCGTTCACGTCGGCATCCGGCTGCCCTTGTTGTTCCTGCTGTTCATCCGAGGAAACACTGACGGTTTGCCTGCCCGCTATTTTGCGAACATGGGCCTCAATCATAGCGTTCAATGTCTCTTCGGTATATCCATAAGTAACCACCGCCTTAACCGGATTGTCTTTGTTAAGCGCTTCCGGGTGAGCTTGCAGGTATTCTGTCAGAGCAGTCACAACCGTTTCCGCTTTTTTGTTTCCCAGACTCTCCAGAAATTCCCCAACCTGCCTGTGCGCATCCGACAACACCCTGAATTGCAACCCAAACCGATATCCGTCAGACGTTCTCACCGGCTATCCCTCCACTCTCTGGGGAGAAAGGCTGCGGGAAACGCGGCTGCATGGCCATCTTTTTGATCTGGCGGGTGGCAAGAAGTTTGTATCCTATGGCGTTAGCCCTTGGATTCGATTCAAACTCAGCCTGTGCCAGAAGCGGTGATTCTCCCAAGTATTTTCGGAACAGCAACGCGCCGCCGCCGATAAAAATCGCGTGGTTAGCGCGCAGGTCAACCTTTAGCTCTCTGAGCTGATGCAGTATGTCGTGGGCATGTGCCCTGACCGCCTCATGGATGAACGCTTGCACGTCTTCCGGCAGACCTGTCCGCTGGTTTTGCAGTACCGCGTTGATATGCTCCTCGTCAATCAGCATATCATGTTTGGCGTTAGTCTGCGCGATTATGGGATTATACATGGTAATAACGCCCGTCTCCAGACTGCGGCAGAACTGAAGGTCGGGAGCGCCGCTGCGCATAAGCAGCACGTCCGTGGTGTATCCGCCGATGTCTATTATAAAGGCCCTTGGCATATCCAGCATGTCCTGCGCACGGGGCGCTATGGCCGCAAACGCCTGGGGGAATACAAAGACGTGCCGAATAATGACGCTGATGGGATGGTCGTTATATACGTAGTTGACCTTGCCGCGCCGGAAGTAGTCCTTGAACTTATCCCGCAGTGTGGCGTAGTGCTCGGGCGGCAGCCCTACCGCCAAGTCAATCTCCTCTAAGGGCGAAACGATACCCATATGCTCCAGCTCCTTTGAGATTGCAAATAGGGTAAGAACAAAGAAGCGATCATCTTGAGTCTTATCACGCATGTAGCGGATGCGGTCATGGGACAATGTCCATACGCGGTTTTTGAACTCTATGGTTTCAGTTTCATGGATAGTAGCCTTACCCGATAACTCCAACAGAGCGGATGTGAAGCTGGTATTCGGTGTTTTGATGGCGTAGTTGCCATGATCCACGGCAATAAGTATCGGCATAAAAGTATCCTCCTCGTGTTTGTCCTTCATCTTTATTACACTGGCGGGAATGCGCATTTTGCAACGCGAATGCGCACAAATATATAGAATACGTATCTTGAAACAGAAAAGGATCCCGCAAGGCGATAACCGCCGGGCAGGATCCTCACGGGAAACTATGTAGCGTATTGTTTTTGCATCAGGCATTCCCAGATATAATCGTCAAGCCCTTTGTACTCCGGATGCCACAGATACGTTCCAAAGGTTAAGCCCATATCGTGCAGCATCCATACCAGGTCATGGTATCCGTTTTGCACATGATGGTTGGTCAGGAAATCCATGTCGAAGGCCGTCATGAT
>DOMW01000023.1:14298-16406 GCA_003510345.1 Clostridiales bacterium
ACATCCGCCTTCATCGGCCCCTCCGTTAGCAATGCCTGCTCACGTACCGGGCCGGCGATATGCACCCAGCCTTCCGCGCGGCATCCGTCCGTCAATTCCGCGCTGGATACCCAGCGGAACTTGCGCTTTTCAGCGTTATCCCGGCGTATCTGCAAGCCCTGAATGCGTCCATGGTGATCGCGGACCGGGATCAATATGCCCCGCTGATTGTTGGTAAACGTCCACGCGCGGTCTTTTTCGTCGCGGTAGAAGCCCGGCACGCCCGCAAGATAATGCCCTCCAGCCATGAGCTTACGCGCCAGCGCTTTAGTGCCTGCCGCCGGAGTAGTCTTATATCCGCTCTGCGCGATTACCTCATGGGATAGCCCGCGTTTATGCAGGTTTTCCCAGTGGTCAGACGCGAGGCTTAACATGGCCAGCAGCGCCCGGTAGGTTGCATCCCGGGTATCGACATCCGTAGCAGGATTGTCAAGGTATTGGGGCGAGGGAGCCGGGCGTCTGGAGCCCTGCGCTTTTGGGACAACTGATGGTTTGGCATCGTCATCACCGCCTAACCGCTTGACCAGTTCCGCGCGAACGTCCTCCCGCTGCACCCCGGTGTAGTAGGCATACAGATCGAACAGGCCGCCTGAGAATCCGCAGCGCGGGCACCTGAAAACATCTTTTGTGAGGCTGACGTTCAAGTGCTTCTTGCGTCCGCTGTCACAACAGGGGCAGGGAATGTAATACGAGCTTCTGCCCTGGGGCGGATACGGCAAGCCAAGCAGCGGGATGATATCCGCCATACGATAGGTTCTCATGCGGCCTCCTTTCCGGAGGGCGATTTTCCGCCCTCCAAATGATTATGGCCGTCATACCGCCATCGCGTGCTCGCAGATGAGCTTTGCACCCTCCGCTATCTCCGGGTTCTTGGTATATTTAGTGGCAATCCATGTCAGCGCGCCGGGATCCAGTTGGATGAGTTCGCCCAAGGTTCTGCCTTTAAGCCCGTCCTTCGTGATGGGGCACGGCAGCTTCATGGCTTTTTCAAGCGGCGTTTCCTCCGGCGGAGCCGGTTCTTCCGGTTCGGTAGGATATTCCGGCTCAGTCTCCATCGGGGTCTGAGCGCCGCTTTCTTGTTTTGTCATAGTCTGTAGGGGCGCAGCGGCGGACATATCATGATCCAACTGACTGCCCAGCTCATCTACTGCCTGCTGCTCAAACGCGTCGCCCGCGGTATGGAACTGAAGGCCAAAACCCGCGTTGCGCAGGGCAACCCCCACGGCAGCCGTTTGTGCCCACTCCCTCGGAGAGACGGTAGGTTTCTCCGGGTCATATCTGCGTGAAGCGGTCGCCTCCGCGAGGAAGCTATCCGCCGGGTCGTTGTAGTGGGGATACACTCTGGCATGTCCGACGTAGTAATCCTTCACCGCCGTTGCCGTCACGGAGATTTTACCCTCCGGATAAACCAGCCGGAACCAGGCCATCTGTGCCATAACCGGCAGCCGCATCCGGCTTTCTCCGCTGTTCAGGTCTGTATATTCTACAGCAAGCGCTGACGGGTCGAACCCCTCCACTTGATGTATAGCGGCGATTCTGCTGATGGCCGCCGATTTGTCAGTCGATGTGTTATTCATCACTGCGCCTCCTTCGTGTTAATTTTTGTGTACGCGTTACGCGTTTGTATCCATGCCGGCAGAAACGTTGTGATCGTCTTGCCGATTTCGTTTTTATACTGCTCCGGATTGACCGGCGAAAAGCTGCCGAAGCGCTTCCTGTAATCCGCCACAATCCGGCACAGGTTCTGATGCGCGGTATCACGCTGCTTTTGCTCATCATCAGGGGCAGGGATACCAAAGCGACGTTCGTTTTTAAGGTTCTCCAGATAGCCATCTACCATCTGATAGTGCGTAAGCATCGACTGCATATCGCTGCCCACGGGCGCGTTGGCGCAGAACATCTGACATGTCTGCAAGACCTCCATGCGGTAAAGCAGCTCCTGATATATCCACGCCTGCTCCAGCGGAACAGGCTGCCCGGACGCGAGGCCGACAAACGTGTGTTGATATTTCTCCAGCATTGTCATGTTAGCCATGATGGGGCTCCTTTCACATTGTCTGTCTAAGTTG
>DOMW01000023.1:16498-19158 GCA_003510345.1 Clostridiales bacterium
AGCGGGCGCTTGAGCATGACATAATGCGCCGTCTGCAGGTTGACGATGACCGAGCTGTATTCACTGCCCTGGGATTTATGCACCGTAGTCGCGTAGGCCAAATCAAGATAGCTTAATTCGGTCAAATCCAGCTCGGCGGTGCGGCCATCACCGAAATCCACATAGACGGTGATACTGTCCTCGTGATGGTTGATGCCGGATATGTACCCGATATCCCCGTTGTTGATGTCGTCCCGGTTTTTAGTCCACATGACCTTATCCCCCTGACGGAACATCCTCCTGCCCAATGTTGCTTCAGGCTTTAGGGGCGAAGGCGGGTTCACCTTTTCTCGCAGACGCTCGTTCATCGCGTTGACGCCAGTGGCGGTTTTCTGCCGAAACGGCGTTAGCAATGCTACGTTGTCGATGCCCAACCGGGCGACCTCCTCAAGATAAAACCTTTCAAGGAGATCGGCGGAGTTATCCAGATTAGCGGATTCCGTTAAAACAAAATCCTCTCCGTACTCCAAGCCCACATTGTTGTGACGGATCAGCTTGGCATTGATGGCGATGCGGCTGCCCGCATCCTGCCGGTATACCCGATCCAGTTTCACCACCGGAATCATCCCGGAAGCAATCAGTTCACTGAGAACCGCGCCGGGCCCCACCGACGGGAGCTGGTCGGCATCGCCAATCAGCACAATCTGGCTGCCGCGTGTCACCGCGTTCATAAGGTGCCGGGCCAGATAGATATCCAGCATGGATATTTCGTCCACCAGCACCAGATCGGCCTCAAGAGGCTCGGGTTCGTTGTATGCGCCATCGTCTCCGGCCATCAGTCCCAACGCCTTATGGATCGTGGATGCGTGATACCCGGTTGTCTGCGCCATGCGCCGCGCCGCGCGCCCGGTTGGGGCGCAGCAAACGACTGTCGCGTCGGGGTACTGCTTTGCGTATATACCCAGCAGCGCCCGCTGTATCAGGGTTTTCCCTGTCCCGGGGCCTCCGGTGATGATGCTGATGTGTGATGAGAGGCATGTTTTTATTGCCTGCCGCTGCTCTGGCGCCAGCTTAACACGCATCTGCTTTTGCTCGGCGTTGATGTCCGCTTCAAGATTACCTTTATACGGCATACTGCTAAACGCCAGTTGCTCCCATACCCACATGGCGAGACGCTTTTCAGCGGACGCCGTTACGCTTCTGAACACCTGATCGCCGTAAAGCTCCAGTTTGTTTTCCAAAAGAAGCCTGTGAGCTTCTTTCGCAACCATGGCGCCGCTTATCTCAGGCGTGCTTAAAAGCTCCGCGCATCCTTGTATAAAACGGTGTTTTGGCAAGCATAGATGCCCGCCTTTGCTTTCCGCTTCCTGCAAGGTATATAGCAAGCCTGCGGCTATCCGCTCCGATGAGGTGGGGTTCAAGCCCATACTGGTAGCGATGTTGTCGGCGGTCAGAAACCCAATGCCAGTCATTTCACACAGCATATATGGATGCCGCCTTACGATATCAGTGGCTTCAGCACCGAAGTGCTTGTAAATGCTGACGGCCCGGTTTGGCGTGACGCCGAATGGGGTCAGCAGTGTAACAATGTCCCTTGCTCCGCGGGATTCGATATATGAATCGCAAATCCGCTTCAGCTTGGCTTTGCTGATGCCCTTGACCGTCAGCAGTTCCTCCGGGTTCTTGTCCAGTACGCGCAGCGTATCGGGGCCGAATGCGTCGTATATACGGGCAGCCGTTTTAGGGCCGATGCCCTTTACTAGCCCTAAAGATAGATACGCTTCGATACCCTGCCGGGTGGGCTTCACCACCTCTGTGTAGCCGCTCATGGCGAACTGGATGCCATGTTTGGCGTTCCTCTGCCACTCGCCTTGCATATCCACGCGGATATTCGGTACGACGGGCAGATAATACCCAACCACCTTGGCTTCATGTACCTGATTGTTCCGGGCGTCCAACACCTTTTCGTTCAGGTCATATACGGCAATTGTGAAATCGCCGGACTGAGCCGCCGTGATGGTTTTGGGATAGATCAGTTTCTTAAAGGTGCATAACAAAGTATGGCCTCCTCTCTCTTATTCGCCGGATACCATTACCCGGCGGCGTTTTTCTACCATGTAGGTTTCTTCCTCGATTGTGCAGTTATTGGCCATCCAAACCGCTTCCGCAACTATCAAATCCGCCAGCCGGTCAAAGTCCTGTATCAGCCGGACGCGGGCGCGGAGCCCGTCCAATGACCAATCCTCATAATCCTGATCCATATCAACGCCGCGCCCCGGATAGGTAACGACGCGCATATGGGTAGTGGGATAGTCCTTGCGCGCGGGCCGGCGGCAGACGCCGCAGAGGTTTCCGTTATCGGCTACAGGACGGTAGTTGCGCTGACCGCAGGCGGTGCAATATGATTTATATCCGCTGGGCTCCTGTGCGCCTTCATACAGAACCAGATAACCATTGCTGCGCCCGTTCATACCGGCCTGCCAACGGTGATTATGTTGTTCGGAAAACTCAAGCATATGGTCGCGCAGTCGCTCATGAAACTCATCCAGGTAGATCAAGTCAAATAGCTTCGTGACAATGTCCTAGTTCAACCCCAAATTATGAACCTTGAGGTTATGAGCATAGGATGTGGAGCGGTTCCAACTATTCATGGTGTGATAGCGGAAATGCCCCGACAGATA
>DOMW01000023.1:19186-24928 GCA_003510345.1 Clostridiales bacterium
GTGCTGAACAGGTCGTCGGCGCTAAGGGCAAGCATCGGATACTTTGATTCATAACTGACCAGGCATTTATCCGCGCCCCTGCGTGTGGCGATCTTGCGCACTTCGATGTACAGTTCGTGATCGAATACGGTTATGGGCATACCCAGTTTGGCAGCATGTTCGATTTCGCCGCGCATACCGCTGCTGATCCGGTTCCCGCAAACGTACAGGAAGTCATTGCTTTCCAGCATCTGCAGTCCAAGCTTCAGCACCAGCGAGCGTTCCGCATAGTCTTCATCGCTGAACAGTACGGGCAAATACGCGTGAGGCGCTCTGGCTGCCATGCACATTTCAGTCAGGATATGCCGCATATAGAACCGGGCGGCGCGCATGTTTTGATAGATAGCTTTCTTGGAACCGTCGCTACAAGGGGAGCAAACATACACGCATTTTGAAAAGGCGTCACGTTGTTTGAGCAGGAGCTTGTATTCCAGCTCGGCTTCCCAGTTCTCAGGCAGTTTTTCGATAATACTTTGCATAATCTGTCTCCTTTCAAAATTGAACGGAGAGGGGACTGCCCTCTCCGTTACTGTGATGCGGCATTGCCGCCTATATCGCTTGCACCGTCACCTTGACCTTGCGGCTGGGCGAAGCCTTCAGCACATCCTCGAATACTGTGGGGTACTGCGCCTTCAGTTTCTTACTGTCCGGCCTGCGGGTGTATTTGGTGATGTAGTCGATGAGGAGCTTATCGGCGGTTGTTTCCAATATGCCGCGCTCATGCTCCTTCATCATTTCAGCGATTCGCACGCTATGCGCGCTGACCTCCCTATCATTTTCGTTGATCTGGCGATTGAGTTCCGCGTTCTGCGCCTGCAGCTCCGCGATCCGCCGCAGGGGGCGTTCATATTTCTTCGAGAACTCGAAAGTAGGGAGCCCCGCCTTGCTCTGACCGTAAACCCGGGCCAATGCCGCAAGCGCAAGTTCCGGATTGGACACTTCCGACATATCCGGAGGTATATCCCGGTGAAGGCTTTCTATAAAGGCGTCAGCCCTCTCAAAGATCATCTCCTCCGTAACCTGATTACGCCGGATACGCGGCGAGACGAAGTCATTCTCTGGGTTATTACCCCAAAGCGCGGCGTAGTCGCAAAGCTCCACGTCCAGTACCGCCATGTACCATCTGCCCTGAAGCTCGTAGTACATAGGAATCGCTCCATCGGCCCAATCACCGGATTTACGGTAGGTGGTGCTTTTGCATTCCAGCACACCGCTATCCCCGGTATTCTCTTTAAAACGGTAATCAATATTGGCCAGCGCATATGAAATAGCTGGATGCTGATACAGTACGGTATCTTCAATGACCGTGTTGCCGGTCTTTTTTCCGTACCAATGAGCGCAGATAGGTTCCAGTAGATGGCCCATCTCCAACTGATCCGCGTTGTCCGGCTCGGATTGTTCCACTGATCCTTGCTTGATATGCCAAAGCTCCAGCGGCGTCATCCAAGGATTCAGTCCGAATATGGTGCTGATGTCGCTGCCGCCCAGCGTATACGGTATACTCCCGTCCGGGCCGTGCATACGGCATTCCAGCCATCGCTCACGATCCATACCCTTGGTATCACATAATACAATCGGCGCCGCCATTACCAACTCACCGCCTTTGCCAGATCATATTCGCTCCAGCGCAGAGTCAGCGCACGGGCCATATTCTCCGCCAGCAAAATGAGCTTGCCTTGGGGTGTGCCGTCTGTCTTTAGAATAAAGAGAATCTCCTGCATAGCCATGTACACGTCATGAGCCGTTGCCGGCGTGCCGCCCAACGCCATATCAAACATGGCGATTGCCTCAAGGGAGGCTTTTTTGGGCAGAGCGAGTTTCTTACATATCCGGGTCATGGTGTTGCCCGGATAGTCCAGATGTATCCGCGTTAGCTTTTCAAGGCGCGCGATGGAATCGCCGAACTGTGCGAATAGCTGCGCCAGTTCCTTCTCGAAATGGGCAACGGTTTTTTGGCGCCGGTGTTCTATCGCCAGTATTCCGCCGATATGTATGGGATGCTGGCCGCCCAGAAGCATGGCCGATACCTTTGCCGAGGCATGGCCGGTATCCGAGCTAGAGAATTGTATCCCCGGCGTCAGCTTGCTGACCAGCGAGCCCTTACCCTGCGCTTTTAGCGTCTTTTCATAGGTGTCGAGCAATTCATCACGTTTGCCGTTCAGCAGCCATGTTGCGTTTGTAAAGGCGTGATCGCTGTACCCGGCTTCAAAAACACTGCCGGGATACTCGCGGTCAAGATGGTCGGTTAAGGCCGACATGAGTTCGTCCATACTGAGAATGGAGTAGTCGTGCTCGTCGCCGGAATGGGCGGCAGAAATCTTCTCGTTGCGGATGAGCATTAGGGCCTGGGCGTTGGGATAGAGCCGCAGACAGGAATTGATCATCCCGGCGAGTTCTTTGCGCTTCAGCTTGGGCAGCGAGGTGCCGCCGAGCTTTGCGCGGTCCAGCAGCCCTTTATATGCCGTGTTGCGCACTGGGTAGTATTTTCCGTCCAGCTTGAGGGCAAGGCCCAGATTGCTGGCGGTGTCTTTGATAGCGTCGCCGCTGACACAATCCGCGAAGGCGGACGTATCGCTGAACAGTGGCGAGCTTTGGTCTAATGGGGCGACTTGAAGCCGATTGACCTCAATGCGCTCCCAGTTGCTGTTCTTCACCTGCTCCTCATGATATTTCATCATGGCGGTAAGAGATGAGAAGGTGGTTGAGAAATTGTCCTGACAAGGCTGTGACATTGTGATTCTCCTTTCGCTTTGTGACGGATATACCGCCGTAATATGAAAAACAGCGCTCAAAAAAGAACGCTGTTTTTGCCTGAATAAAAGGCCGGAAACAAAAAAAGTGCCATCTACCCGCAAGGGCAAATGGCACTGTGTAAACTATGATAAACTGTGCTCGCAAGTTTGTTGGCGGCTCTGATACTGTATAAATGAATTATATCATCGCCGTCTGTTTCCGTCAATTAATATGGCTAAAGCGAAAGCAGAAATGCGAAGGCAAAAAATATTTGCAGCTCAGGAACTATATCATCTATGGCTTTTTCGGACTCATTCGCTGCTACTTTCGTGTGTTTCCTCAAACTCTGCTGGATTTGATTAAATTATCCCCAACAGAATTTAACAGACAGTGTCTGCTGTTTTTGTCCGCTCACATCAGAAAGAATAGGCTTTCATAATTTACTCACCTGTCATATTAAACATCCAAGTATTCCCTCGTTCCGTCAGGTAGCTCCATATATGCCCGGTTGCTCATAATATCATACCGTGCTATAGGATCGCCCTGCTTCTGATGCTTACAGATTTCTTCCAGCACAGCGGACTCAAATGCCTCTGTGATTTCGGTGGGGGTATACTCTTTTCCAAAAACGGCATGTTTTTTTGTTTGCATTTCCATCGTCTCCTTGTATTTACTATACCACATTGACCAATCAAAATCGAAGTTCCGTTCATAAAAAGTCCCGGGATGAAGATCACCCCGGGGCTTCGGTCTACTTAATAAGCGGTTCTTACTTTCAGTCTTTGTGCGGGATATGCGCTGCTGTCAGCTCCGGCGGTGACTTGGCCCGCTTAATCTCATCAGCGTTTTCCTTCTGGGCCTGCCTGCACGAATCACAGAAGCTAAATCGTACGCTTGTGCATGGGTTGCCGTCGATGTAGCAATGCTCATGGTATCGGTATTCATTATCCATCCGCGTATCCTCCTCACTAAACCCGTATATGCCGCTTCACCACGTCAGTGAGCGCAACGGGCAGCTTGTTCAGATCGGTGATATCCAAAAACGAATCCCCATATATCCGCTGGATGTTGGCTTTATCGTCGCCAATGGCGGCTGCTACGAATAACAATCCTTTACGCTGATACTCTTGGCGTATGCCGCGCAGATCTGCCTCTGCTTCCGAGCCACCATACCCGCTGTCGGCGGGCTGACCGTCTGAAACCAGTATGAGAATGCGTTCATCCTCACGGCGCTTTACTAGCTGCTCCGCCATAAAACGCAGCGCGGCCCCGTCCCGATTACTGCAGCGGGCGGATATATCCATCATGCGGTAGCGGTCGTCCTTATCTATAGCGTCGAACTCAGCGTATGAGAACAGCTCGACCGTGCCGTAACCCGTGGTATGCCCGTAAACCAAAACAGGAATGTTCAGCGCCTGGCAGAAATCATATAGTATGATTGCCGTCGCACGGGCGGATGTAGCGCGGTCATTGCCGCCCATGCTGCCGGACTCGTCCAACAGCAGAGCAACCGCCAGCTCCGGCGTCTCGCTGGGCAGCGCNNCGCCTGCCCATGTACAGCCCGGTCTGCTTCCCGCCGCGCCGCTTATCCTTGATCTGCTGGGTGACAGACCTCTGCAACTGTTTGGATATGTGCAGCAGCTCCGGCGCCGCCTCATGGAACTGTTCCTTCATCTCGTCGGACACTTCAGCAATGCGGTGTACCTTCATGTTTACGCCGCTGTGGATATCGCCGTAGGATATTTCGTTTGCAAGCGCGTTAAGATCTGTTGTACGCTTGTTTTCCAGATCCTTATGAACAGCCTTTTCCGCCATCTGATCCAGCAGCCGCTCTATGTCCGACGCCGCTCCGGTATACCCGGTTCCCGCGTATTCATCATCATATTCAACGCTGCCGCCTGTGGGGGCGGAAACGGAACCCGTCTGATGAGCCGGGATGCGGTCGGTTTCTTCCGCCTTGACATCCTGTGCCTCGGTTGGGCTGCCCATAGCGCCGCCGTCAAAGCCTTCCGGCATATCATCCACGGTATTGTTCGCTTCAGCAGCTTCCTCTTTCTCCGGTTCGGATTCCTCCTCATCCGGCTTCTCCTCTTCTTCAGGCTGCGGGTTAGCGGATGCCGCCTGCTTGGCGGTTTCCTCCCGCTTCCCGCCTGATGAAGGCGGCGTAGATTTGCCTGAAGGTTCAGGCACCGGCGTAGTGTCGCCGCTCGCTTCGGAGCTTGAACCCTTCAGCGCCGCGACCAGCGCGGTTACTATCTCCGACGCGGAACCACTGCCAGCAGCTTCCGCTTCCTCGCCCAGTTCCTCGCAAAGCTCCAAAAACTCCTTGATATAGGGCCAGCAACGGATAATAACGGCGTTCGCGGCATTGAACCTTTCCTTGGCGGAACCGTTCGTGATACCTTTGTCCAACTCGTTCAACAGCGAAAATACTACCTGAACGCGCTCGTCGGACAGCGGCTCGGAACCGTATTTCATCTCGCCCCACAGCGCGTATGAGAGCATGAGTTGCGTGATGGACAACCAGATATGGCCGCCATGCTCCGATTCCTTTTCGATTACCTGTGTAAGCGTCTCCAGTTCCGCAAACTGGGCGTCACGCAGCAGCGAAAGGCTGTAACCCAGAATACCGGGGTACTGGTTCAGCATTTTGCTTTCCACATACCCGTCCTCCATGATGTTGTTGACAGACGCGGCGATCTTTTGGAACAGCAGCATGTGTTTGGGATCGCTTTTAACATAATCCCAAATATCCGCTTCATGGCGTTTATCGTCTGACGTAAGGAGCAGCGGCTTCTCGGGATACCATTTCCCGGCCTCAAACATATTGAGCCAGGTTTGCCGCGCAAGGAAATCGGTATACAGCACATGCCCAAGCTCATGTGTAAAAAGCCCGCATATGATGTTGTACCGCTCCTCCCGCGTTCTGTGCTTCGTGATTGCACGATGCCCGGAATTGATCCAGATAAC
>DOMW01000023.1:24959-27629 GCA_003510345.1 Clostridiales bacterium
ATGCTTGTAACGCCGCGTCTGCGCGGCCGCTATGTCCGCGAAGTGACCGGCCAGGAGCCGGGAAGAAAAGAATTCCCGGTCCCTGATGGTCTTAACCTTCTGGGCGATTAACTGCTTGACTTGCTTATGATTCACTCGTGCCACGAGTTTTGCACCTCCTCTTTATTTTATACGGCCCGTTTCCGCCTGGGCGGGAAATGGGGCTCAAGAATATTGGTTATGAGTGCCTGCCGGTCGTCCTCGTCGGAGGATGCCTTGGATATGAGCGTGTACAGCGCGGATGTGTATGGATCGCCGGTGATTTCGGCGCTGATGATCCAGTCTATAAGCCCGCGCATTCCGGTGGAGCCGTCCTGTATGCCGTTTTTACGGCAATAATCAGACATATCGCAGACCACCTGCACCATCTTGGATACCATATACTCATCGTCGCAGCCGGTGACGCTCATGGCGCGCTGCGCCATAACCTCAGCGGTTGGCAGCTCGATATCCTGTATCAGGTTCATACGGTCCAGCACGCTCTGATTGATGCCCCGGCACCCTTCATAACTGATATTGGTGGTGACGATGACCACAGCGTCGGGATGGCGGCGGATGACTTCGCCGGTGGGCAGCGTGATGGAACCGCCTTGCTCCAGAAGCGAGTTGAGTCCAACCAGCACGCCCGGCTGCATAATGGTCGCGGGCTCCTGTATCTCCACACAGTACCCGTACCGCAGCGCGCGTATGAAATCCGTCTCCACGTAGCTGTAGGTTTGGCCGGAGCTTTGGCCGTCCTTTTGCACACGGCTCAATTGCTGCACCTTGCCCATGACCTTCTCCAGCACAGCCCGCATACAATCCTGGCTGGTGGCGTCAGTCTTCTCAATGCCGGTCAGCGCCAGATACGTGCCTTCAGCGTCGTAGTCAATGTCGTCCAGACCGGGCAGGTTCATGAGCTTGGCTACATTATCGTAGGTGACGCCGCCCATGGTTTTGAGCATATCGCGCTCCTGATCTAGCATGGCGTCGCCGGTGGATGCCGTCTCGGTATCGGGAAACACCATACCCACCAGATCGAATATCTCGGTATTGGCGGAGCATGTGTACTTGAGATAGGGCAGCCCCACACCGGCTGCAATGGCCTTGGCGCCTTCCGTTTTGCCCGTGCCCGCGGGCCCGCGCAGCAGGAAGTTGCGCATAGGCGATTGTTTTTTGCTGGAATCCATGGCGTGCCGGCAGACGCTTACCACCTGCTCGGGCAGGATATACCATTCGGGTAGCTTGGGTATCATGCTCTGCTCCTGTACGTTCAATGCACGTCCCGAAGACAGCGGATACTTTCCGATAAACACGCTATGGTCTATTACAGAAGACGGGGTATATACAGGCGCGGGGCCGGTTTGGGCAAACACTAAAAACTCGCCCGCGATTACCGCGCTGGGTACGAACGACCCTGCTTCAATCTGTGCCATGGACACACGCATGATATTGCCTGATGAATCCAGCACAACCTTTACATGCGCCGCGCAAGCCTCGTCGCCCATGCGGCGGTACGCGTTGTCGCACAGTATTGCCATATGCTCTGTGGCTTTTGTGAGGTCGGGCCAGCCGGTGCAATGGCAATCAAAGTACGCGTCCATGTGCTCCGCAAACTCATCGTCCTTCATAAGCTCGGGTATCATGGCCAGAAGTACGGCGGCGCCGTCGCGGGCGCTTTTGTGTACGGTGTATTGGGAGATGTTCTCCGTATCGGTTTCATAACTGCTTGCCAGAATGTTCCCCGAGCTGGGATCGTACACGACCAAATGATAGATATGCGCGCCCATAGCCGACTTGTATTCAGCCACACTGCGGTGATCTATCCTGCCGACCGCGCCCTTCCCGGATCCGTTCTTGCAGTTGCAATATGCCTGCACGGCTTTTATCATGGAGGAGGACAGCGTCGCTTTTGTACCGTCCCCGTACTGGGATGTCACCTTGGTGGTCTTGCCCGGCAGCTTGTCAAACGGCTCGGGAAGATCACGGTCAAAGGTGAACAGTTTTTTTGATGAAGTGCTCATAATACTCAAATCCTTTCCGCAGTTTTACTGCTGTAGACTTATTAAGATTCCATCCGCGTGTGGCACAGCGTCTGCGAAATCGCTGGCGATGAGCTGCTTGCAGATATCTTGCCAGCCGTCTTGATGCGGCAGCTCCGTCTCCGGAATCAACAATGTTTTTTGTCCCCGGCCGATGGCTTCGTTGGCGCGTTCGTTCAGATCCAGCAGCTTCGCGTCCACCCATTCAAAGGCCAAATACGCGTAATTGACTGATTCCTCCTGATCGTCAGTCTCGATGTCCTCGGTATCCTCGGAGTCGTCGGGTTCTTCCGGCAGAATCTCTGTTATCGGCGTCATACCGCCGGTCGGAAGGGCGAGCTGTACGCTTGCATCCTGTGCCGTTTCAAAGAGCAATCCCTTATATGCGAGGTTATGAATGCGGACAATTGCACGATGATATCCGCCTGCGCCGCTCAATATGACAGCGACAGGTTCATCCCTTTCGATACGGCCAATCGCACCCGGCGTGTACCATTGCCAGCGCGCGGTCGGGTGCAGGGATTCCACATCCTCGGTGATACGCCGCTGGATAACGCCAAACGCCCGGCGCAGGATATCTTTTTCGGTTTCCGGCTTAGGCTCCGCATAT
>DOMW01000145.1 GCA_003510345.1 Clostridiales bacterium
TGCGGCGGCGAACGTCTTTCATCGCCCTGCCGTGCCTCCGGTTCTGTATTGCCGTTCCCATTTGGCTGATTGAAAGAATAATCGCTCATAACTGAATCCTCCTGAAGGTTTCTATTGTTTTCATAATACTGCTCTTTTGTGAAGAATGCGTGAACAAAATCTGAATAAATATTATATTTTTGGAAAATATTACTTTTCCAGCAGTATTCGGGCTTTATTCAGCGTAAATGTGAAGGTTGTCCCGCCCATACTGTCCGATTCTACCCATATCTTCTGCCTGTGCTCTTCCAGTATCTTTTTTACAATGGACAGGCCGATCCCCGTTCCTTCCTTCACACGCGTGTGGGATTCGTCGCCTTTATAAAAACGGTCGAACAGGTACGGGATCATCGCCCGCGGGATAGGTTCGCCCGAATTGTTTACGCTCACAAACACGTTTTTATCGTCCGACATCGTGGATATCCGCAGTTTTCCGCTATAATCGGCAAACTTGATCGCGTTGTCCATGAGGTTTTGCAGCACTTGCATCAGCCTGTTTTCATCCGCTTGCGCGTATTCTTTGTCGTGGTCAAACTCCACTTCCACCATCAGGTTTTTCACGTCGATCTTCCGCTCGAACGTAATGAGCAGCCGGCGCACCATCTCATTGATCTCCACATTGGTGATTTGCAGCGGGAACTGGCCGGATTCTATTTTCGCCAGATCGAGAAGGTCGCTTATGAGGCCGTTCATCCTTTTTGTCTCATCCAGCGCCACGCTCAGGTAATGCAGCGCCTCGTTTTCGGGGATCGTCCCGTCTATCACGCCCTGCACCATGCCCTGTATGGATGTGAGCGGAGACCGAAGCTCGTGCGATACGTTTGCCACAAAGCTGTCCTGCGTTTGTTTTGACTTTTTCAGGTCGTAGGCGACCGCGTTGAATGTTTCGGCGAGCTGGCCTATCTCGTCTTTTGAGCGCACCTCCAGCAAAATATCAAAATGTCCGCGCGCGAGCTGGCGCGCGCCGCGCGCCACGATGGTCAGCGGGCGCAGCATATTTCTTGTAAAGATATACGTGAGCAGCATGGCGAGAAGCGCCGAGATGGCAATGGAAAGCACGATCGAGCGGTACACCGCCATGAGGGGCACGTTCAGCGCGCTGATCTGCCTGTGTACAAAGATATATTTATATTGTTCTTCCGATTCCCCGTGCTCGAGTTTTGCCGCTACCGTGAGCACCGGCGTGTTGAAAAAATTCGCTTCTTCCTCCACCACAACGGCGCGCTGGCTTTGTTCGAGCGTGGAAAACATCTGCTCGTAATATTTTGCGATATCTTCCCCCGGCACCGCGCCGCTCGTCGCTTTCACGGTTTCGGGCGTTGTGTTGGTGATGGCCCAGATCACGACGTTGTCGCTCGCGGCGACGCCCGCTATCCTCGCTTCCACCTGCTGTTCGGGCACGATGCCGCTGTTGTAAATGTTTCCCCAGCTTTCCAGTTCGTCCAGTATGCGCAACATCTGCGTCTGGTTTTCTTCCAGATACGTTTCGCGCATCATACCGCTTATGAGGGCGCCCGAAATATAGAGCGAAATGAGGATAATCGCCATAAACAACGCCATAATTTTCCCGAAAACTGTTCTAAACAATACTAAACCTCTGCCCTTGGGCGCGGCGGTGGCCGCTTCGCGAAAGAGGCTCCGCCCCTCTCGCGGGCTCTCCCTAGACGATGTTGTTTCGCTCATGCGAAAGGGCATTTCGCGAAACGGATTTTTTCTGACGAGCCAACGAGGTTATACCTCAAACTTATACCCGACACCCCACACTGTCTTGATCTGCCACGGTTCGCCTTCGTCAAATTTCTCGCGCAGTCGCTTGATATGCACGTCCACCGTACGCGAATCGCCAAAATACTCGAACCCCCAAACCTGCTCTAAAAGTTGGTCGCGCGTAAAAACTTTATTAGGCCGCGCCGCGAGAAAGTGCAGCAGTTCAATTTCCTTGGGTGGCATTTGCAGTTCCTCGCCTTTGTACATAACCTGGTAGTTCTGCATGTCGATCTTTAAATCCTGATATTCCAGCACATCCGATTTTTCTTCCTGCGTGCTGCGGCGGATCACCGCTTTCACCCGCGCCACAAGCTCTTTGGGGTCAAATGGTTTTACAATGTAATCGTCCGCCCCCAGTTCAAGGGCAAGCACTTTGTCGAATGTCTCGCCCTTTGCCGTCAGCATGATCACCGGCACGTTGGATTTCGCGCGGATCTGCTTGATTGTCTCCATACCGTCCTGTACCGGCATCATGATATCCAGCAGCACGAGGTCGTACTGCTTGCCGAAAAACAAGTCCGCACCAATGGCGCCGTCCGCCGCTTCCGCCACTTCGTAACCTTCCTTGCGCAGGTAGAGCTTCACCACCTCGCGTATATTCTTGTCATCGTCGATCATCAATATATTTTGCTTTGCCATAACCGTTTTCTTCCTTCCCTTTCCCGGGTTCAAGTGCTTTCGCTATATTCATAACCTGTGATAAGCCACCCAAACCAGCCTTACATGAGTTCCACGATCGTCGCGCCTACGCCGCCCTCATCGTAATTTCCCTGCCGCATCTTCTTCACGTGCGGATGGTTTCTAAGGTGCGCCCGCACGCCCTTCATCAGCGCGCCCGTACCCCTGCCATGCACTACTGTCACCTGTTGCAAGCCTGATAAAAACGCGTCGTCCAGGTATTTGTCAAGCTCGAGGACCGCATCGTCCACTGTCCTGCCATGCAGGTCTATGCTCGCCGATATACCGCGCCGCGATTTTAAGTCTACACTGGATAAGTATTGCTTTTGCTGCTGCGTCTCCTGCTCCGTTTTGGCCAGCCCGGAAGCGGGCAGTTCCATTTTGAGTATGCCCGCTTGCAGCTTCACCATCCCCTTGGCGTTGGGCGGCGCAAGCACGGTCGCCGGGGCGTCCATTGAAATGATAAGCACCGTGTCGCCCTCGCGTATTTCCGCCGGCGCAACCGCTTGATACCGCTTTTGCAGTTTTTTGTGCTTTTCTATCTCTTGTTTTTTGCCGGAAATTGTATCGCGCACCTGCTTTGTCATTTGGGTGCGCTGCGCCTCCGGCCTGTTTTTCAGTTTTTTTGCGGTCTCTATCGCTTCTTCAGCGCTGTCGCGCGCGCCGTCCAGTATCTCGATCGCTTTTTCGTTTGCCTTTTCGAGTATCTTTTTGCGCTTTTCCGCCGCTTTTTCAAGCGCTTTTTCGGCGCGATCCCGTTCCAGCCGCGCGTCGCGCAGCATATCGTTTGACTTTTTGAGGTTTTTCGCCGCTTTGGCGCGCTCCTTTTCGGCTGCTTCTATCAGCCTGTTATATTCCACCGCCTCGCTTTGCATATAGCCTTGCGCCGCCAGCAAAATATCGGCGGGCAGCCCCAGTGACTTTGAGACGGCAAGGGCGTTCGACCGCCCCGCCACGCCCATGATCAGCCGGTAGGTAGGCGTAAGCGTCGCCGCGTTGAATTCCATGCTGGCGTTTTCAAACCCATCCTGCGCCGTGGCAAACGCTTTCAGTTCCCCGATATGCGTCGTCGCGATGAGCATACACCCCTTCGCGTGCAAATGCGCCAGCACCGCCTGCGCGAGCGCGCTGCCTTCCTGCGGGTCTGTGCCCGCGCCCAGTTCGTCGAGCAAAACAAGCGAATGGCTGCCTGCGTGTTTCACCGCGAAAATGATGCTTTTCATATGTGCGGAAAATGTGGAAAGCGACTGCTCTATGCTCTGTTCGTCGCCGATGTCCGCAAAGATGCCGTCAAACACGGGCAGCTTCACCGTACCCGCTGCAGGCAGCAAAAAACCGGCCTGCGCCATCACGCAAAACAGCCCCACTAACTTTAAGGTCACTGTCTTGCCGCCGGTGTTCGGGCCGGTCACGATCAGCGCCGTGATGCCGTCCTCCATGTTCACCGTCACAGGTACCACGCTTTGCGCCGGGATCAGCGGGTGCCTGCCTTCTTTGATCTCCAGCACATTCTCTTCGTTAAATTCCACGGGCACGGCTTTCATCTCCCGCGCGAGAGAAGCCTTCGCGAACAGTATGTCAAGCTCGGTAAGAAGCGCCACATCCGCCTTTATCTCCTCGCGGTAGCCGCTCACCATCATGGTAAGCTCCATCAGTATCATGGCGATCTCCGCCGCTTCCGCGCCCTCAAGCTCACGGATGCGGTTATTGGCCTCCACCACACCGGCAGGCTCCACAAAAAGCGTCGCGCCGGACGCGCTTTTTTCGTGCACGATGCCGGCCACATTGCCTTTATGCTCCGCCTTTACCGGCACCACATACCGGCCGCCGCGCTGTGTCACCACCGTATCCTGCAAATACTTTGAATTGCCGCGCAGCATACTTTGCAGCTTGTCCTTGATCGATTCATTCTCCCGGCGGATGGCCCGCCTTATGCGGGAAAGCTCGGCCGAAGCCCCGTCCGCGATCTCGTCCTCCGCAAGGATACATTCCGCGATCCTGCGCAAAAAAGCCTCGTCAAAAAAAAGCCCCTGCGCCATCGCGGCTATGATCTGCCCCTCTTCGCTCTTTTGAAGGTCGGCCGCGTGTTTGGCCGCGCGCATCACACTTGCCACGCGCAGCAGTTCCTTCGCCGAAAGGGCGGCGCCCATCTTCATGCGCTTAAGCTCGGCGTCTACGGAAGAAAACGCGCGCACCGGGTAGGAAGCGCGCCGCGCGAGGATCGCCTCGGCCTCCATCGTTTTTTCAATCAAAAACCGCGCCTCGCCCCCGTCGCCTGTGGGCAGCACGTTTTGCGCCTGCGCCGTTCCCGGTTCGGAAAGCGTCTTTTGCGCCAACAGCTCCAGTATTCTGTTGAAACCCAACGATTCCGGTATTTTCATGATACTGTTAGTATAGCACATTTTCATCCGGTACAAACACAGGCATTAACAAAAATTTCACAGGCAGTGTTGCTTACAATTTGAATATAATTTGGAATATAAGTAACAGATTTGATTTTACACTATACATTTGCGCCCGTTGCTATTATAATTAGATCAGTACGTATCGTGTCAGTAATTTTGCATGATTGGTCTGCGGGACGGGGCTCGCGTTTTTCGTTGCAAAATGAACCCCTCGCGCAAGGCGGCCCGGTTCCAGGGACAATCAAGGTCTATGACGGAAAGGACGGAGGCATTGCATGAAGAGGGGTTGTGGTATATTACTTCATAATACGTCCCTTGCCCGGAAAGACGGCGAGGGGGGCATGGGGCGTGCCGCGTATCGTTTTTTGGAGCAGCTTAGCCAGGCAGGGCAAAGTTACTGGCAGGTTTTGCCGTTTTTTTATACCCAGACAAATAACCCATATCAGGCGGCGAGCGCCTTTGCGGGTGACCTGCGCCTTGTGGACGCCGCCCTGCTTCGTGAAGAAGGCCTTATAACGGGGGAGGAAGATACCCCGTCGTTTTTTATGGAGGCGTATAAAAACGGCAGGGAAACCTATTGTCAGGAATTTACGGATTTTAAATACAACAACGCATTCTGGCTGTTTGATTACGCGCTTTTTGCGGTCCTTAAGGCGCACAGCGCGGGCAGGCCGGCAGGCGAATGGGAACCGGGGCTGAAAAAACGCGACCCGGCGGAAATCATCGCGGTTACCGAACGGTACGCGGAAGAAATAGAGAGTATGCAGTTTGCGCAGTTCATATTCCAAAAGCAGTGGAAAGCGCTGAAACAGAAGGCAAATTTCGCGGGCATCAAGCTTATTGGGGAGATTCCTTTTTACCTTGCGCCCGGCTGCGTGGAAAGCTGGGCGACCCCCGAGCTTTTTGCGCAGAACGGCTGCTCGCCGGGCAGGCCGCCTATGGCCGAGGGCGACGCGGGCAGGCGGTGGAACTACCTCGCGTATGACTGGAAGCACCTGCAATTGCACGGGTATCAATGGTGGGTAAAGCGCGTGCGGTATGCGCTGCAATTTTTTGATATACTGCGTATCGATATGCTGCGCGAGGCGGACGCGTTTTTTTCCATTCCCGAAGGCGGCCTGCCGAAAGACGGGCACTGGGAAGCGGGGCCGGGCAAGGAACTGTGCGACACATTCCGGTATTGGCTGGGTGAAGTCGGCATTATCGCGGGCAGTGACGGCGCGGTGGCGCCCGTGTATTTCAATTCGATCGAATACAACGGGTACATGCGCGCGCGGGTGCTGGAACACGCGTTCGGGGAAATGAACAGCGCGGAATTGCCGCATCATTATAAAAGAAACGACGTATGCTACACGGCGCCGCCGGGGGGGCTTACGGTAAGGGGCTGGTATGGCAGGCTTTCGGGAGGGCAGCGCGAGCATGTGGCCCATTACCTGGGCGCGTGCGGCGCGCCGGATATCGCGGAAGCGCTGACGCGCGCGGCGATGGGCAGCGTGGCCGAGCTGTGCATCCTCCCCATGCAGGATGTGCTGGGGCTTGATATAGACGCAAGCCAGTATCTCGGGGAGGGCGCGCTGGATAACTGGAGCTGGAAGCTGCTGCACGGGCAGTTTGGGGAAAAAGAGATCGCGCGGCTGAAAGAGCTTACGGCCGTCTACGGGCGCGCATAAATTCAAAAGATAAAAGAGGAGAGTGGTATCCATGAAAATTGATTTTAACAACATGCTGGAAAAAAACATCGGGGAGCACGGCATAACGGAGGCGGAGGTTTCCACCGTGAGTAAGCGGATCGGCAGGGTACACGAGCAGATGACGCTGAAAAAAGACCAGATGGCGTGGCGGGCGCTGCCATACAACCAAGACGCTATCGTCGCCGATATCGTGCGCGAGGCGGCGCGCATAAACCGGGATTTTGACAACTTTGTGGTGTTCGGCATCGGGGGCAGCGCGCTCGGCTCAAAGGCGCTCTTCACGGGTGTAAAGCATTTGAAATACAACGAGCTGCCCAAAGAAAAGCGGGGCGGCGCGCGGTTTTACGTGGCGGACAATGTGGACCCGGACGGCTTGCAGGCGCTGTTCGACGTGATCGACGTGAAGAAGACCTGTTTCCATATCATCACAAAGAGCGGCAACACGGTGGAGACGATGTCGCAGTTTATGATCGCGCTTTCCATGCTCAAGGACGCGCTGGGCGACAAGTTCAAGGATAATATCATACTGACTACGGATAAGGAAAAGGGCATCTTAAAGAAAATATCCAATGAATATGGTTTTAAAACGTACACGGTGCCGGACGGCGTGGGCGGCAGGTTCTCTGTGCTGTGCCCGGTGGGGCTGCTTTCAGCGGCGGTTTTGAACATCGATATCAACGAGCTGTTTGCAGGCGCGAAGGCGATGGATGAAGTGTGCACAAAGGACGACCTGTGGAAAAACCCGGCGTATATGTACGCGCTGCTTATGAGCATCGCCATGGCAAACCATGCGAACATCTCTGTTATGATGCCATATGCGGACGGGCTGCTCAATATGGCGGAATGGTACGCGCAGCTTTGGGCGGAATCGCTGGGAAAACGCGAAAACAACGATGGCAAGAAGGTGTTTTCCGGGCAGACGCCTGTGCGCGCGCTGGGCGTGACAGACCAGCACTCGCAGATACAGCTCTACACGGAAGGCCCGTTTGACAAAGTGGTCGCGTTTATCGGCGTGGAGAAATTCCACACGACGCTGACCGTGCCCGCGCCGCCCATCGACATGCAGGACGCGGCGTATATCGCGGGGCAGACCATTAACAAGCTGATCGATTCGGAGATGCGCGCGACGGAGTATGCTGTGACGCAGGCGGGCAAAATGAATATGCGTATCACGGTGGAACAGATGGACGCAAAAGCCATCGGCGAGCTGTTCTTCTTCTTTGAGATGGCGACGGCGGCGGCGGGCGAGTTTTTGAATATCGACGCGTTTGACCAGCCGGGCGTGGAAGCGGGCAAGATCGCCACATTCGCGCTGATGGGCCGCGAAGGGTATGAAAAGCAGGCGGAAGAGCTTAAAAAAGCGGGCGAGAAGGACGACCAGTTTATCTATAACATATAGGCGTATGGATGAGAGGGGCCGGGTGGACGATATGAAAAACCTGTATCAATACATACCGGATGTGGATATTTACCTGTTTAATACGGGAGAGGCGCAAAAAGCATACGAACTCTTCGGCTGCCACTTTATTCCGGAGGCGGGTATGCACCGTTTTTGCGTGTGGGCGCCCAATGCCCGCGCCGTGAGTGTGGTGGGCGATTTTAACAACTGGGACGCCGCCGCGGATAAAATGGAGCTTTATAAAAACGGCGTGTGGGCCGCGTTTATCCCCGGCCTTTCCGACGGCGACAATTACAAGTACATGATGCACGGCTACGACGGCAGCCGGGTACTTAAATCCGACCCGTTTGCCTTCCACGCGGAAACGCGCCCGGGCACGGCGTCTAAGGTGTGGAACATCGCCGGTTATGAGTGGCGGGACGGCGCTTTTATGGAAGCGCGGATGAAAAAGAACCTCTTTGCAAGCCCGATCTCCATTTATGAGCTGCACATTGGTTCGTGGCGCACAAAGCAGGGGTACCGTTTCCCCAGCTACCGCGAGGTGGCGGACGAGCTTGCGGATTATGTGGCCGACATGGGGTATACGCACGTGGAGCTGCTGCCCCTGACCGAATACCCCTACGACGGTTCGTGGGGGTACCAGGTGACGGGGTTTTACGCCATCACATCCCGGTACGGCACGCCGCAGGATTTTATGTATTTTGTGGACACGCTACACGCGCGCGGCATAGGCGTCATAATGGACTGGGTGCCCGCGCATTTTCCGCGGGATGAGCACGGCCTGGCGCACTTTGACGGCACGTGGCTTTTTGAGCACGACCTGCAATTACAGCGCGAACATCCGCAGTGGGGCACGTATATCTTTAACTACGGCCGCCCGGAGGTGCAGAGCTTTTTGGTGTCAAGCGCGGTGCTTTTGATGGAGGAATACCATATCGACGGTATCCGCATCGACGCAGTGACCTCCATGCTGTACCTTGATTACGCGCGGGACGATGGGCAGTATATCGCAAACATCGAAGGGGGCAACATAGACATCGGGGCGGTGGAGCTTTTGAAGAAAGTGAACAGCGTGGTGCTCACAAAATACGCGGGCGCGATGACGATCGCGGAGGAATCGACCAGTTACCCGATGATGACCAAACCGCCCGGTGTGGGCGGGCTGGGGTTCACGTTCAAATGGAACATGGGCTTTATGCACGACACGCTCAAGTATATGTCCATGGATCCGTATTTCAGGCAGTTTGAGCACAGCAAGATGACGTTTTCGCTGTACTACGCGTTTACGGAGAATTACATCCTCGCCTACTCGCACGACGAAGTGGTGCACGGAAAGCTCTCTATGGTAAACAAAATGCACGGCGATTACTGGCAGAAGTTCGCTTCGCTAAAAGCGCTCTACGGCCACATGTACGCGCATCCCGGCAAAAAACTTATGTTTATGGGCGACGAATTTGCCCAATTTATAGAGTGGGATTTTGCCAAACAGTTGGATTGGTTTTTGCTTGATTATGATTCGCACAGGGGGGTGCAAAGCTATGTGAAAGCTTTAAACAAGCTTTACACGTCACATCCGGCTTTTTATGAAGTCGAGGACGGGTGGCACGGGTTTGAGTGGCTGAATGTGAACGACGCTATGTACAGCACGTTTGCGTTTATGCGCCACGGAACGGACAGCCACATTGTATGCGTCACCAACTTTACGGCGCTGATCCGCGAAAGCTACATTGTGGCGCTGCCGCTTTCCGGCACGCTCAAGCTGCTTTTAAACAGCGACGACGACGCGTACGGCGGGTCGGGTGTTTCGCCGGGCAAGTCTATCCATACCGCGCCCATGCAGGTGAACGGGCATGGGTATGGGGCGGAAGTGAAAATGCCGCCGCTTGCGGCGCTTTATTTTGAATTTATTCCGGACACAGAGGAGAGGGATGAGGTATGATCAACAAAAAGAGATGTATCGCAATGCTGCTCGCGGGGGGGCAGGGCAGCCGGCTGGGGGTTTTGACAAAGCACCGCGCGAAGCCTGCCGTTACGTATGGCGGAAAATACAGGATAATAGATTTTCCACTGTCCAACTGCATTCATTCGGGCATTGAAACGGTGGGCGTGCTGACGCAGTATGAACCGCTTGAGCTGAACAGCTACATTGGCACCGGCGCGCCGTGGGACCTTGACAGTATGCGGGGCGGGGCGTTTGTGCTGCCGCCTTATGTGAAGGGCGAGCGCGGCGAATGGTATTCGGGCACGGCAAACGCCATTTACCAGAATATTTATTTTATAGAGCAATTCGACCCGGAGTACCTGCTTGTATTATCGGGCGACCATATCTACAAAATGGATTACAGCCTGATGCTTTCCGCGCACGAAAAGACGGGCGCGGACGCTACGATCGCGGTCATACGGGTGCCGCTTGAGGAGGCGCCGCGTTTTGGCATCATGAATACGAACGAAGACCTCTCCATCTATGAATTTGAGGAGAAGCCGAAGAAGCCCAAAAACGACATGGCCTCGATGGGTGTGTATGTGTTCAGTTGGAAAAAGCTGCGGGCTTATCTGGAGGAAGACGCGAAGGACGAAAAATCATCCAATGATTTCGGCAAGAACATCATCCCCAAAATGCTTGCCAACGGTGAAAAGCTGTTTGCGTACCCGTTCAAGGGTTACTGGAAAGACGTGGGGACGCTCTATTCCCTGTGGGAGGCAAACATGGAGCTGCTGCAGGAACAGCCGGGTCTCGACCTCTACGACGAGCCGTGGCGTATCTTTTCGAGGAACCCCAACATGCCGCCGCATTTTGTGGATAAAAACGCCAAGACAAAAAACAGCCTGATCTCGGAAGGCTGCTATATTTACGGCACGGTGGAAAACAGCGTGCTTTCGGCGGGCGTGCACGTGGAACGCGGCGCGGTGGTGCGGGACAGCATCATCATGCAGCAGACGCAGATCGGCGAGGGCAGTAAGGTGATCATGAGCATTGTGGATGAGGAAGTGGAGATCGGCGCGGGCTGCGAAGTGGGCGGCGGCGGCGAGATCACCGTGGTGGGCAGCAATGTCACGATAAAGGACGGCGCGACCGTCGCGGCGGGCGAAAGCGTGAACGCCAACAGAATTGTAAGAAAAGTGGAGGGGGGGGCTAAAAAATGATCAGGGACGCATTTGGCCTTATATACGCGGGGGAACAGAATATCAACTTGCGGGAGCTTGTCTATCTGCGGACGGTGGGCGCGCTGCCCGTGGCGGGAAGATACCGCGCGATCGATTTCGTGCTCTCCAATATGGTGAATACGGGCATACGCAACGTGGGCGTTATCGCGCAGCGCAGCTACCATTCGCTTATGGACCACCTCGGTTCGGGCAAAGAGTGGGACCTTTCCAGAAAAAGCGACGGTTTGTTCATACTGCCGCCGTTTTCCTCGAGCGAGGACGTGGGCACTTACCGGGGCGTGGTGGACGCGATCAAGGGCGCGATGGGCTATATCAGGCGGAGCAAGCAGCAGTATTGCATTTTCTCCGGCTCGTACACCGTCTACAATGAAACGTATGACGCGATGCTGCGGCATCATATCGACACGGGCGCGGATATCACGATGATGTACAGCGAGGAAGATGAGGAATCATTTAAGGGCGAGCGGTACGACGACGTGCGTATGCACCTCAACGAAGAAGGCCGCCTCATTGACCTTGAGATCAATTCGCCGCTTACCGACTCCAAAAAAGTGGGTATGGATACGTATGTGATTCGCAAGGAGCTGCTGGAATACCTCGTGGAGGACTGCATTTCGCGCGGGCAGTGCCGGTTTGTGAGCGACCTCTTAATGAACAACATGAACCGTATACGTATCATGGGCTATAAGCACGAGGGCTATGTGGGCAGGCTGCATTCCGTCGCGTCGTATTTTAAGCTCAATATGGACTTTTTGAATGTGGATGTGCAGAAGAACCTTTTTTACGGCGCCAGCCACATTTATACGAAGATAAAGGACGAAGTGCCCGCGAAGTACGCGAAGACGTCCAATGTAAAGAACTCGCTTGTCGCGAACGGCTGCATTATAGAGGGTGAAGTGGAAAACAGCGTGTTGTTCCGCAGCGTGTATGTGGGCAAGGGCGCAAAGATCAAAGACTGCGTTATTATGCAGGACAGTGAAGTATACAACAACGCTACGCTGGAGCATGTTATACTGGATAAATCTGTAAATATCAGGCAGGGCCGCAGACTGGTCGGCGACGAGGTGTTCCCGGTCGTCATTAGGAAGGGGGCCATTGTATGAGCACGCCAAAGGTGTTGATCGCCGCGGCGGAAAGCGCGCCGTTTGTTACGACGGGCGGCCTTGCGGAAGTGATGGGCGCGCTCCCCAAGGCGCTGGCGCAGCTGGGGGCCGAGGTGGCGGTCATTATGCCCAAGCACAGCGAGGTAAAGCAGAAGTACCAGAACAAGCTGGAAAACGTGCTGGCGCTCAATATCAGCATGGGCTGGCGCAACCAGTATATGGGGATAGAGACGCTTGTGCTTTCGGGCGTGCGGTATTACTTTATAGACAACGAGTATTACTTTAACGGGCCGGTTTACAGGGGCGGCGACGCGGAGGCTGAGCAATACCTGTATTTTTGCCGCGCTGTTTTGGAGGCGCTGCCTTTCATTGATTTCAAGCCGGATATCATACACGCGAACGACTGGCACACAGCGATGATCCCCATGCTGATCCGCACGCAATACCAGGAACGCGAGCAGGGGAGCATCAAGACGGTGTTTACGATACACAACCTGCATTTCCAGGGGCAGATGCCGTTTGACCGTATCGCGGACATGCTTTCCGTGCCGCCGGCTTATTACTCGCCGGAATACCTTGAGGCGTATGGCTGCGCAAATATGATGAAGGCGGGAATCGTCTTCTCCGATAAAGTGACCACGGTAAGCCCCACATACGCTAAAGAAATATTGCATCCTTTTTACGGCAAGGGGCTGGAGGGGATACTGTACGCGCGCCGAAACGACCTTTCGGGCATCGCAAACGGTATAGATTGCGAGGAGTATTGCCCAAAAACGGACGAAAAACTGCCGTTTCAGTTTGAGCTGTCGGATATTTCGGGCAAGTACCGCAACAAGGCGGAGCTCATCAAAGAGTTTCATATGGGGATCGACGAAAACACGCCCATACTCTGCATGGTTTCGCGCATGACGGAACAAAAGGGGATCGACCTGGTGCGCGCGGTGCTGGAAGAAGTGCTTTCCGAGAACGCCGCCATTGTGATCGTGGGGAGCGGCGAGAAGCAATACGAAGACTACTTCAACTATATCGCGGCGCGGTATCCGGGCAACTCTGGTATCTACATCGGGTATGACAACGCGCTTGCGCACAGGGTATACGCGGGCAGTGATTTTTTGCTGATGCCGTCGCTTTTTGAGCCGTGCGGCATGGCGCAGATGATCGCGCAGTCTTACGGCACGCTGCCCATTGTGCGGGAAACGGGCGGGCTTTGCGACACAGTGCGCCCCTACAACATTTACACGCAGGAGGGCGACGGGTTTTCTTTCCAGAATTACAACGCGCACGATATGCTGAATGTGATCTGGTTTGCGCTGAACGTTTACAAGGACAAGGCGGCGCTGCTGCGACTGATTAAAAACGCGATGAACGCGGACAACAGCTTCCTGAAATCGGCAAAAGAATATAAAGCGCTGTATGAGGCGCTTGTGGAGGGCTGATGCGGCTAACGGAAAACGCCATCCAAAATAGTAATTCGTTGTTGCGAAATGCTGTTACCCGGTGGGATGCGGCAAGGGCAATGACGGGTTTTGTGTTGAGCGGGAGGCTTACTTTATGACTGAACGGCAGGAGCAATTAAAAGAACTGATATTGGGAAAGCTGCGGCGCCACTTTGGCAAGACGCTGAAGGACGCGACGCAGGACCAGCTCTATAAAGCGGTGGCCGCTACGGTGCGCGACTTTATTACGGACAGATGGGCGGACAGGAACACCAAGATGGAAAAGCAGGGCGCAAAGCGCCTGTTTTACCTTTCCGCCGAGTTTTTGATGGGCCGTTCGCTCGTAAACAATATGATCAACCTGCACCTGATGGAAGAGTACAAAGAGGTGCTGGAGAATTTGGGGCTTAACCTTTCCGAACTGGAAGAACAGGAGCGGGACGCGGGGCTGGGAAACGGCGGTTTGGGAAGGCTTGCCGCCTGTTTTTTAGATTCGCTCTCCACGCTCAGCCTGCCGGTGACAGGGTGTACCATCCGCTATGAATACGGGTTGTTTCGCCAGCGCATACTGGAAGGCGAACAGGTGGAGGTAGACGATAACTGGCTGGAGGCCGGGTACGTGTGGGAGATCCCGCGGCCGGAAGACCAGGTGGAAGTGAAATATGGCGGGGAAGTAGAGGAGCAATGGACGGAAAACGGGCTTAGGATAACGCAGAAGAATTACTATAGCGTGACGGCTATCCCGTATGACGTGCCAGTGATCGGGTATGAAAGTGAAATGCCCGCGACGCTGCGCATGTGGAGCGCCAAGGCAAAAGCCGGCCTGGATATGAATTACTTTAACCGGGGCGAATACTCGCGGGCCGTGCAGGAGCGCGAGCTTGCGGAGATCATTTCCAAAGTGTTGTACCCGGAAGACAACCACGAGCAGGGCAAGCAGCTTCGCTTAAAGCAGTTTTATTTTTTCACGTCCGCGACGGTGCAATATATCGTGAACAGGCACAAAGCAGTATATGGCGACTTGCATACGCTGCCCGAGCGTGTGGCGGTGCAGATCAACGATTCCCACCCCGCGCTTGCCATACCCGAGCTGATGCGCGTGCTGATGGACGACGAAGGGCTTTCCTGGGATGAGGCGTATGATATCACACGGCGGATGTTTTATTATACTAATCACACGGTGATGCCCGAAGCAATGGAAAACTGGAATGTGGATATGTTCCGGGAACTGCTCCCGCGCATTTATGGCATAATCAACGAAATAAACGAACGGTTCTGCGAGTCGCTGTGGCAGCAATATCCGGGCGACTGGGACAAGATCGGTTCGATGGCGATCATCTCGTATGACGAGATTCGCATGGCGAACCTTTGCGTCGCGCTGTGCGGCATGGTGAATGGGGTATCCCACATACACGGGGAAATCGTGAAGGCGCGCCTGTTCCGCAATTTTTACGTGGCGTTTCCCGAGAAGTTTATTGAGATCACAAACGGCGTGACACAGCGGCGCTGGCTGGCAAAGGCGAACTGGCCGCTCGCGAGGCTGATAGCCGACCACATTGGCGCGGGTTTTTTGAAAGATTACCGCGAAATGGACAAGATAAAAGACCTGACGGAAAACGGGCAGTTTCTGGATGATTTTATGCGCGTGAAACGCGAGAACAAGCAGCGGCTTGCCGAATACGTGAAGCGGACGCAGGGCATTGAAATCAACGCGGACACGGTGTTTGACGCGCACGCGAAGCGGCTGCACGAATACAAACGGCAGCTTTTAAAGGCGCTGCACATACTGCACCTTTATTTTATACTGAAGCACAATAAGGACGCGCATATCACGCCCGCCACATTCCTTTTTGCCGCGAAGGCTTCGCCGGGGTATGCCCGCGCCAAGAATATTATCAGGCTGATACTCGCGGTGGGTGACCTCGTGAACAACGACCCGGATACAAAAGATATCTTAAAAGTGGTGTTTCTGGAAAACTACAACGTCTCGTGCGCTGAGCTGCTGATTCCAGCGGCGGATGTTTCCGAACAGCTTTCCACCGCGGGGCTGGAGGCTTCGGGCACGGGTAACATGAAGTTTATGATGAACGGCGCGGTGACAATCGGCACGATGGACGGCGCGAATGTGGAGATATGCGAGCGGGTAGGCGTGGAAAATATATTCATCTTCGGCGCGGGTGTGGAAGAAATCACGCAGATGGAACGGTATGGCACCTACCATCCCAGCGGTTTTTATGAGCAGAACGCCGATATCCGCCAAGCGCTCAATTGCCTGATCGACGGTACGCTGCATGTTTCGGGCGACGCGCAGTTTTCCGACCTGTACCATTCGCTGCTTTTTGGCGACAGCGAACGGGCGGATAAATATTATGTGATATACGACTTCGCCTCCTACAACCAAGTGTATACAAAAATGATGGAGACGTATGAGAACAGAGAGGCATGGCGGCGCATGGCGGCGCGCAACCTGGCGGCTTCGGGCTATTTCTGCGCGGACCGCGCCATAGCGGAATACAACGACAAAATATGGCATCTGATGCCGATAGAGTAGTTTATCGGAACACTGAAATTACACAGACAACAGGCCAGTGGCCGGGCCACTGTACCGGGGGAAAGACCGTAAGGGAAGTGGCCGGGCAGGGAATAGGATTCTAGCATGGTTAAAGAAATTGATTTCAGAAAAGCGGTAATGCATGATACGGCGAAGGAACGGTACCGCACGCCAGCAGGGGCGGTCCCCGCAGGGACGACGGTCACGCTTTTTCTTGCGATAAAGGATTTTTATTATGAGAAAGCGTATCTTGTCGTCATGCGCGGGCAGGAGCGGGCGGAAGTGGAAATGCAAAAGGACGAGCATGGCCTCGTTGCGCAATATACTACGCCGGACGAACCCTGTGTGCTGTGGTATTGGTTTGATCTCCAACTGGCGGGCGAGGAGAATAAGATCTTTTATGGCGCGGACACCGGTTTTACGGCGGGTGCGGGCAAGGTGTATTGGGGCGTGCCGCCCGCTTTCCAGATCACGGTGTACGACCGGAATTTTGTTACGCCCAATTGGTTTAAGGGCGCTGTGATGTACCAAATCTTTCCGGACAGGTTTAAATCCGCAAATGCCGAACAGGTGCAAAAAGGGCTGCAATGGCACAGGGATATGGGCAGGGATGTCTTTTATCATGAAGAATGGAATGAAAAACCACTTTATGAGCCGCTGCCCGGTAAAGAAACGTACCAGCCGTGCGATTATTTTGGCGGCGACCTTTTGGGCATAGAAGAATCGCTCGATTATTTCCGGCAACTCGGGGTGGAGGCGTTGTATTTAAACCCCGTGTTTGAAGGCGCTTCGAACCACAGGTACAATACGGGCAATTACCTTAATATCGACCCGGTTTTAGGCACAAATGAAGATTTTTCACGCCTCGCGAAAAAGGCGGAGGAATATGGGATCCGCATTTTACTGGACGGTGTGTTTTCCCACACGGGCGACGACAGCGTATATTTTAACAAATACGGGCATTACGAAGATGTGGGCGCGTATCAAAGCACCGATTCGCCCTACTTCCATTGGTACGGCTTTGAGGAGTTCCCGCATAAATACAAAAGCTGGTGGGGGTTTGAAACGCTGCCCGAGGTAGACGAAACGCAGCGGGATTGGATATCGTTTGTCATACAGAATGAAGACAGCGTGATGAACACATGGCTGAAAAACGGCGCGGCAGGTTACCGGCTGGACGTCGCGGACGAATTGCCGGACGACACGATAGAGCAGATGCGCGAGGAGCTGAAGCACACGGGGCAGGAGAATGTGCTTTTGGGGGAAGTGTGGGAAGACGCTACCACAAAGCAGAGCTATGGCGTAAACAGGCGGTATGCCCTCGGGCGCGGCCTCGACAGTGTGATGAATTACCCGTTTACCGGCGCGGTGCTCGATTTTTTGCAAGGTAACAAAGACGCGGCGTGGTTTAAAAAATTCCTGGTGGGGCAAAGCCAGAACTACCCGAAGGAAATGTATTACGCGCTGATGAACCTGCTTTCCTCGCACGATGTGGCGCGTGTGCGGACATTGCTCGCGGCAAACGTGAGGCCGCGTGAAATGACGCGGGAGCAGCAGTTCCACTTTGTGGTGACAGAGGAGCAGGACAGGCAGGGCGCGCATTTGCAAAAGCTGGCGGCGGCCCTGCAATTCGCGCTGCCCGGCGTCCCGTCCATCTATTACGGGGACGAGGTGGGTATGCATGGGCTGCTGGACCCGTTCAACCGGCGGACGTTTATTGTGAAAGACGAGGATATGCTGGAGTACCACAGGTCGCTTTTCACGCTGCGTAAAGAACGGCAGGTGATGAAAACGGGGCATGTGGCGTTTTATGCCCACGGCGCGGATGTGGTGGGCGTGCTGCGCTATATTGCGGACGGAACGGACGCGTTTGGGAATGTAATGGAGGATGAAGCCCTGCTCGTGGTGGTGAACCGTTCGGGCAGGAAGCAGGAGATCGTGCTGGATTTCTTTGCGGAGCAACAGTGCATGACGGAAGCGAGTTTGCGGTTTTTCCGCGACATTGACCTGCAAAGCGCGGTGAGCCTGCTGAATCAAACGGCTTTCCAATTCAACGAGGGGTTGGTTGGCATACAGCTTGAGCCGTATCAGGCGGAGATATTGGAGATCAACTGGGTTTAGGGCAAATCAACGTAACATAGAGCAGTATCTTTGGCAAAATCGGCTTCATGCCGCGTTGCGCAAACTTGCCATATGTGCCGGTATGCCTGCGTTTGCGCACCTTGCCTGAAACCAATTTTTGCTCAAACCTACTTGCCCCACGCTAGGTTAATTTGCTCTAAACAAGGGTTGCCTATGCCCCGGGTAAGCATGTTCGCCCAAATACGAACCCATATTCTATTGTGCAAATATCTTGCGTTTGCTTTTGGGTATTCCTTTTGGGTCAAG
>DOMW01000124.1 GCA_003510345.1 Clostridiales bacterium
GGCGATTCGTGAATCGCCCCTACAATAATAGGCCGATGTAGCGGGATATGGACGCGCAATACGTCCAACATGGAGGGCGAAACGAAATGAAACGAAGAACAACGGCTATCTTGGCTTCGATTATGGCCGCAGCGCTGCTCACGTCATGCGCGCCCCAAAGCGCCGATTCGCCGCAAACAGGCGCGGGCGATTATACGGACTATATCGGCACGGGCAAGCTAATCGCCGCGCAGCTCGGCGACGTTTACGGCGCGGTTGCCAACGATATTTTCCAAGCGAAGGAGGTGCACGAATTCACCCTGGCCCCGGATATGCTCGAGGCCGTCCGGATAGGCAGGGTGGACGCCGCCATTCTCGACGACGCGTACGTAAAGCAGATTCAAGACAGCGGCGAGTACCCGGACTTGGAGTATATACCCGTCCCAAGCGAGATTTTCGTGAATATGGCCTCCAACGTCTTTCATACCGAGGCGCTCCGGGATGAGTTTAACGCATGGTTCGATATGATCGAACAAGACGGAACCTTCGACGAGATATACAATCGCTGGATAGGCGTTTCGCTCCCGGCGGAGGAGGACATTCCGAGGTTCGAGCTTACAGGCGGGAACGGTACGCTCCGCGTGTGCAATACGGGCAGCTTCCCCCCGTTTTCTTACGCCGACTCGGAGGGACGCCCCGTCGGCTTCGACGAGGAGATCATAAGCCGTTTCGCCGCGCATATGGGGATGGACATCGAATACAACATGATGGCCTACGACGCCATTATCCCCTTCGTGCTTTCGGGCAAGGCCGACATGAGCGCCTGCTCCTTCACCGTCACCGGCGACCGCGCGGAAAACGTTATATTCGGCAGGCAGTATACCAAAGCGCACGCGGTGTTGGTCGTCCGAAAAAGCGATGCGCGCGATTATGCTTACTTCGCGGGCAAGTACGTCGCCGCGATAGTGGGCGCGACCCATTATATGACGATCGAGAAGATCGGCGGTACGCCCGTCTACTATAACGACAGCGCGGAGGCGGCTGAAAACGTGCGGCTCGGCCATGTGTCGGGATTCATGACGCTCCTCTCCAACGCCCGCGTCATGGCGTCGCAGCTGGACGGCTTCGAGGCGATACCCGTGCCGACGGAATTCTACAGCGGCCAGGTTGCGGGCATATCCAACGACCAGGCCGTCATCGATCGTTTTAACGCGTTTCTCGCCTCCATAAAGGCGGACGGGACGCTCGGCGAAATGGAGAACCGCTGGTTTGGCGAGGGGCTCGATCTTAGCGCGCCCATTCCCGAAATTGCGAACACAGGCGAAAACGGCGTATTGCGCGTGGCGACCAGCGCGCTTTCCCTGCCGTACGTCTATATCGGGGACAACGGAGAGCTTACGGGCTTCAGCGTGGAGCTCGCGCTGCGCTTCGGCGCGCATGAGGGCAAAGCGGTGGAGTTCGCCGAGATGGAATTCAGCGCCTTGATTCCGTACGTAAACAGCGGGCGGGCGGAATTGAGCCTTTCCAGCATGGCGATAACCGACGAGCGCAAAAAGAACGTCATGTTCACCGAGCCGTTCCATCAGGAGCAGCACGGCGTACTCGCGCTAAAAGCAACGAACGCGCAAGGCGAGGGCGTAAGCTTTATCGAATGGCTGAATACTGGAATAGAGAACAACCTTATCGCCGAAAACCGCTGGATGATGATAGTCGACGGGCTGGGCGTAACCATGACGATCGCGGTATTGGCGCAGCTGTTCGGGACAGCGCTCGGCTGCTTCGTATGCTGGGTTCTCACGCGCAAATCGAGGTTCGTCAGCTGGCTCGGCAACCTGTACTGCGGGCTGATACACGGCCTGCCCATCGTCGTGCTGCTCATGATCACCTACTACATCATCTTCGGGGAAACGGATATTTCCAATGTGCTCATGGCCGTCGCCGCGTTTGCGATTATTACCGGCGCGGGCGTCGCCGGGAACCTAAAGGGCGCTATCGACACCGTCGACCCGGTGGAGATCGAGGCGGCGAGGAGCATCGGGTTTCCGGCGTTTAAGGCGTTCCGGACTGTGACGCTCCCGCAGGCCATACGCCGGGCGCTGCCTGGCTACACGAAAGGCTTCGTCGAGCTCGTAAAGGCTACCGCCATCGTCGGCTACATCGCCATCCAGGATTTGACCCGCGCGGGCGACATCATCCGCAGCCGCACCTACGACGCCTACTTCCCGCTGCTTTTCGTCGGTATCATTTACCTCATCATCACCACCATTTGCATCCAGCTGTTTAAGCTGATTGTGAAAAAAATAAACGGAGGTGAGGCAGAATGAGCATCCTATCCGTTAAGAACCTGGAAAAACGTTTTGGCGATAACATAATCCTTCAAAATGTGAACGCGGAGATTGCAAAAGGCGAAGTGATCTCCATCATCGGCCCCTCCGGCACGGGCAAAAGCACCTTTTTGCGGGCAATCAACTTTTTAGACCCACCCACCGGCGGGGAAGTTTATTTCGACGGCGAGCTGATTACCAAAAGGAACATGGACGCCGCGCGCCACCGCATGGGCATGGTGTTCCAAAGCTTTGGGCTGTTCAGCCATTTGGACGTGGTGGGCAATTTGACGGCCGGGCCCGTGAAGCTGCTGGGCACGCCAAAAGCTGAAGCGGAGGAAAAAGCCGCCGAGCTGCTGAAAACGGTGGGCCTTTCCGAGCGCGCACGGTTTATGCCAAGGCAGCTGTCTGGCGGGCAAAAGCAGCGCGTGGCCATTGCCCGCTGCCTTGCCATGGCGCCGGAGGTTATCCTGTTTGACGAGCCGACCAGCGCCTTAGACCCCACAATGGTGGGCGAGGTGATGGCGGTGATGCGCAGCCTTGCCAAAAGCGGCATGACAATGATTGTTGTAACGCATGAAATGGACTTTGCGCGCGATGTTTCGAACCGCGTTTTGTACATGGACGAGGGCGGCATTTACGAGGAAGGAAGCCCGGACGAGATATTCTCGGCACCCCAAAAGCCGAAGACACAGGCTTTTATCTACAACATCCGCTCTTTCAACTACGAAGTGACAAGCCGGAACTTTGACTATGTTGAAATGCTGGGCGGTGTGGAGAATTTCTGCTTCCGCCACGCGATAGAGAGAAAAGCTGCCAACAAATTACAGCTTTTGGCGGAAGAGCTTGTCATCAACATTGTTACACCGCAGTTCGGGGCCTGCTCGCTGGCTTTGCGCTTTTCAGAAAAGCTGGGCAGCTACGAAATGTCGGTGGCTTACGCGGGCAGGCAGGTAAACGCTTTGGAAACCGCCGAAGACGATTTATCCGCCATGATGGTGACAAACAGCGCGAAAGAAATTCGTCACGAGTACACAGACGGCGTTAACACCATTACGGCGGTGTTGTAGAAAACACGCGCAAGGAGGCCCGCATGAACGAGCTGCTTGTTGAGGCAACACTGGAAAACGCGGATACGGTGCTGGACTTTGTAGGCGGGCAGCTGCAAAGCAGCCCCGCAAAAACGCGCAACCAAATCAGCATTGCCGTGGACGAGATTTTTTCCAACATTGCCCGCTATGCCTATCACCCCGGGGTTGGCGGCGTGGCGGTGCGCATTGCCGTGAATGGCGATGTAACCATTGAGTTTGAGGACAGCGGCATTGCCTACAACCCGCTTACCGCAGAGGACCCGGACATAACGCTGCCGGCCGAGGAGCGGGAAATTGGCGGGCTGGGCTTGTTTATGGTTAAAAACCTGATGGATACGGTGGAATACCGGCGTTGTGGAAACAAGAATATCCTTATTATTAAAAAGAAGCTGGCGGAATGAATAACCGCAAAACACAAGCAGTGCCCCGCCTAACGGCGGGGCACTCTCTCTGCCCATGGCGCTGGGTGGTGGCGCCCACATCTTCGCTAAAAAGCTATCTTTTCATCTGGGTTCATGCCCACTGCCACATAGGCTTCGTCAACACACACCTCGTAAATATCCATCATGGGGCCGCCCTCTTTAACAGTGTCGGCGCCACCTGGGAATTTCCGGGCAATAAGCGCCACCACCTCATCCATCCCCACATCCGATTTTTGCACCCTGCCAAACAGCCGCACCTGCACGTCCGCCTCGGGGCTCTCGGGCAGCGGCATGCACGCCACACGCGGGTTCTCGGCAAATTCCTTGGTTTTGCGGCTGCCGTTAAATGTGGTAAAAAATACCCTGCCCGGTTTTTCCGGGCTGTAGGCAAAGGTAACCACCCGCACATTGGGGCCCGCAGCAACGCCGGTGGCCAGCGCCATGTTCACCGATTCCCCCATTATCTGGTTAAAATGTTCTTTCAAATCCATATAGCCGTCCTCCTTTTATTTTGTATCTCCACCTTACCACATGGCATTGACATCTGTATGTCATGGTTCTATACTGTGCTAAAAAGGATTTTGCCATGAAGCTGCAACGGCTGATTGCCATATTGACCGCCCTTTTGCAAAGGGACTGCATTAGCGCCACTTGGTTTGCCAATAAATTTGGCGTATGTGTGCGCACCATTTACCGCGACATGGAGGCGCTGGAAAGCGCGGGCATTCCCATTGTTACGCAAGCCGGCGCAAATGGCGGCTTTTCCATTTTGGAAGGCTATAAAATAGACAAACGCCTGTTTACCCACCAGGACATTGCCACCCTGCTCACCAGCCTGTACAGCATTTCCGGTTCCCTTTCCAACGCGCAGCTTAACCAAACGCTTGAAAAAATCAAAGCCCTTGTTCCCGGCGAGTACCTTGGGGCCATAGAGCTTAGCTCCAAGCAGCTTTACATCGATATATCGTCGTGGCACAGCAACCCGCTGGTTACACAGGCGCTTAAAACCATCCAGGCGGCGCTTGCGGCAAAGCGCGTGCTGCAGTTTGACTATCTGGGCAGGCACGCCGATTCCCCCGGCAGGATGGTGGAGCCGCACCAGCTTGTGCTAAAGGAAAGCAACTGGTACCTGAAAGCCTGGTGCAAACAGCGCAGGGCCTTCCGCACCTTCAAGCTTAGCCGCATGCGCAACCCGCAGTTAAGCGCCGAAATCTTTGAACCGCGGGAATTTGAGAGCGGAATGGCCGACTTCAAAGACTGGAAGAGTGAGCGCAGCATTTTCATCGACATCGTTGTTACCGAGGCCCTGCGAGAGCTGGCGCTGGACTACTGCCGCGAGGAGTATATGACCCCGCTGGCAGACGGCCGCATCGCCATCCACTTCCCCTTTATTGAAAGCGACATGGGCTACGGCGTTTTGCTAAGCATGGGGGCCGGCTGCGAGGTGCTGCGGCCCGCCCACGTGCGGCAGGAATTGATTCGCCGCATAGAGCAGCTGCGGGCCCGGTACGCACCGGCGTAAACGCATAACTTTTCGCAACTTTATGCAAAAGGCTTGCATATTCTTGCACAAATAGCTATACTGTATACAATCCGTTGCACCGCCGCTGCGCAAAACGGTACCGCGGACAAGATTTTTTGAACAGCAGGAGGAAAAACCATGAAAAAACTAACCGCTATATTGTGCTGCGCCGCGCTGGTGCTGGCAATGGCCGCCTGTGGC
>DOMW01000134.1 GCA_003510345.1 Clostridiales bacterium
GAATCAGTTGGTGCGGGAGCCGCGCTCTGTGTGGAGGCCCACTGAATATCCGAATCTGCCGGTTCCGCATACCGTTTGACGTCAATTGTGACCGACATCCGGCCAGAAAGAGATTCATTCAGATTTTGCCGCAGGGCGCTCCCCGTATCGGTGTACCATGCGTCGTCCGGCGAGTCGATGCTTACAGTTACCATACCGCCGTCAGACAAAAACCCCATATCGATCGCCCGTTCCACAAGGTCGTCGGTCACCTGTACGAGGGACGCGCCCCGGAAGGCGTAACCGTCTACTAAAACGACGCCATCCTTATTCAACCCGCCAAGGCTCACAACCGTATCCCGTTTGCTGACCGCCATGCGGACTTCCGGGTTAATGGTAAGATAAACGGAAGCAACCGGCGTCATAAAATTACTCCAATACAGGGAGAACACCAGCGCCAGGCAGGCCGCGACGCTGCCCACAGCGGAAATCACGTGCAATGGCACGCTCTTCTTTTTCGGCGGGGAAAGCGGCGTCACCCGCTCTACAATCTGCCCGATCACATAGTTTTTATTCGCCACCTTTAGAAAGCGGCCGGCTTCGTCCAGCACCACACAATAGCTCAGGTGGGTTTCAAGTACCATATATGTCATACTGCCGCGCCTCCTTTCTGCTTTGTGAAAACCTGTTTTAAGTGCCCGCGGATTATTTCATAACCATTGGAGTAGATAACCAGCAATGCTAGCAGGTATTTTCTGTGGCGTTCCAGCGTCTTCCGCTCTACGCCGACGCCCTCGCAAAGCCTTGCCAGGGGCAGCCTCTTGAGCCGCTTTAGCTCATCAATAAGCTCGGGGTGCTCCCGTGCGTATTGCAGTGCCTTTTGGCAGGCAAGAAACGTTCGTTCCTGTCTGGGGCAGTTATCGGCGACGTCGGTAAGCGACACGTCAAAAGCGGTAAGCTGCGCTGTCAGTTCGGCGATTTCCTGCCGGGTAGCGTCCCGCGTGCCCGCACGGTCATAGTGGTCAGATCCATCCGCAAGCGTATCGCCTATGGCGCCGTTTTGGTCTTCCCGGGCAGGTTCGTCCAGCGACGCAATGTTTCTGTGGCGCTTTTCCCTGCGGTAATAGTCGATCAGCCTGCGGCGCATCACAATGGCGGCATAGCTTAAAAATGCGCCTTTTCGCCTTGCATAACTTTCAATAGCCTGGTGAAACGCGATCATGGCAATAGAAAACTCATCATCCTGCTCTGTCACAAAATGGCCGATGGCCTTACTTGCCTCCGACCTGATAAATGGCGTATAGTCACGAATCAGCGCATCGGCCAATAGACTGTTGCCCTTTGCCTGGTAGACCCGCTCCGGGGTCAAGGCGTCTCCCTTCATGTTCTCACTCCTATCCGGTTATAGATTACGCAGCGCCAAAAATTTTTTCAGGGTATCTTTCGGTCAGCCGCATAAATAGTTTTTTGTAACATGAAACACAGATAGAAAAAAATGGAAATCATTTTTCTATCGCCGCAAAAATGGAAATCCATTTTTACAGTGTAAGTATGAAACGGTTTCATCGGTTCCTGATGCAAAAAGCATAGCGAACCCCGCGTGATGCGCGGAACTAAAGCACAAGGTGTCTACGGCATATTAACTTATGGCAGCGCATGGCACGCATACAATATGGTTCGCCGCATAGCACCTTCTCATACCATTGAGAAGCTACAATCATTGATGAATAATATTAGTATACAAAAAAAAGGGCCGCCTGTACAGATGGACGTGATTCGCAGATGTGATTCGCTCGTGATTCGCTCGTCGTTGTTTTAGGTGGCGGGAGGTAGTATAATATATTTACAGCAAATTATTCACATTACGGGCAGTTTGAAATGCTGCCGGAAGGAGGGGGATTAATGGGCGGCAAGTATGAAATTCGGTTGTATGACGCGCCGCTGCTCTCATTTGAATTAGAAAGCACCGAAGGCGATGGTTGCGCCGCGACGATACTATCTGTGGAAGAGCCGCGCAGCCTGTTCCCTCTCGATCTGGAAGTCACAGGCAAAGGCGTGTTGAAATGGCTGTGTCGGCGTACTATTCCAAAGAACCGCGCATATGTCCAAAACATCCTTAACACAATGGGGCTGTCATTGCGCGATACAAAAGGGATCATTGACATTTGCATGGGGCTTTCACTGAATGACAGCTATTGGGTCGTGCCTGCTGGGTTTTCGGGGAAATATGCCGAATATAATTTGTTTGAAAATCGTTTCTCGGAAGTTCTTGCCCTTACCGCGCTGACTGGGGAGGGCCTCAGCGAAGATCAAGTCCGCAGGATTCATTCCTCACCGGAATTTACAACTAACGGCATGCTTCCAAAAGCGTGGCGGTATCGGGATGGAAAGATTATTCTGTTCAAAGGTGGGGTGTGGCGGCAGTACGCAACAGCCCCCGATGCCCTTGAACCATACAGCGAATACTACGCTGCACAAATAGCGGACGTAATGGGGTTAAATCCTGTAAAATATGGATTGTCGCGTTGGAAAGGCGTACTCGGCTGCACGTGTGAATTGTTTACCGATATTAACACCGCGTATGTCCCAATGGCTGTTTTTATACGAAAGCATTATACCGATTCGGATCCGTCACAATACTATTCGGTTTGCGGCGAATGGTTTAAGACGTTCGATCAGGAGAACGAGTCGGGGTTATTTGATTATTTTGCCTCAACGCTTGTTTTTGACAGCCTTATTCTGAATGAAGACCGGCATCTCGGCAACTTCGGTGTTCTGCGGGATAATCACAGCGGGAGAATTATCGGGAACGCCCCCGTTTTTGATAATGGTATCAACCTGTTCAATTATTCGTCCATTCAAGAGTTACGTAAACTTGATTCACACAGGCAGGCTTACGCGAACTACTTTAAGCAATCGTTCGATTCGCAGGCTAGGGAGTTTGGCGGAGAATTACAGAAAGACCAGTTATTCCGCCTTTTTGGCTTCAGATTCAAGCGTCACAGCCGCTATAATTGGGATGCAGAAAGACTGGATATTATTCAGAATTATATCCAGCAGCGGGCTGCTCAGTTAATACAAATCATCGACGCCCGGATTGACCGGCCAAATTCGTAAAAATTATATGATAATTCTTAGTATGTGCTTGACATAAGCATCGTTGATAGCAATCCT
>DOMW01000186.1:0-2432 GCA_003510345.1 Clostridiales bacterium
GCTGTACGGCTTTGGCGGCGAAGTGCAGGTGCTGGCCCCACCGGCGGTGGTGCGCCAGGTGCAGGACGGCATCCGCGCGCTGGCCGGGGTATACGCAGAGTAATATGCGCGCCGCGTTTTACGGATATTTACAAAACCACCCGCAAATGCTATGATATGAAACGCGCCACCCGCTGTGGAGAAGTACCCAAGTGGTCGTNNCTCGAAATGCACTAGGGCGTTAACAGCGCCGCGTGGGTTCGACTCCCACCTTCTCCGCCAGACGTAAAACCGCCTGCGTATTCTTGTGGAATATGCAGGCGGTTTGCGTGTGTGATGTAAAAATGTATTGTTTCTTCGTAGGGCGGGGGTTCTACTCCCGCCGCAAACCGCTTGTGTTCGCGCAATGCGCTCCAAGCGCGGCAGGAGCAAAGCCCCTGCCCTACGATGTTGCACCCTTCGCCGGGGCGAACGGTGTTTGCCCACGGGCGATTAATAATCGCCCCTACAAAGGTTAGGGACGCGGTTTGCCCACACCCATCAACGCTACAGTTTTGCAAACCCTCCTCGGTTATCTCACCGGCATTTTGAAATCTGCCAGCGCCTTGTTCAAGTAGTCGTTAAACGGCTTCATAATCCGGAATATTTCCGCCGCTGCCGCTGCGAAACGCCCGGCGTTATCAATCCGTTCATCCGCAATGGGATATTCCAAAAACCAGCTCTTGTTTTTCAGGTATTCCGCCTGCGGGTGGTTTTTGTCGTAGCCCGGTGGGACGTTCTTCAGCGCCTCGCCCTTCACGGCAAAATGCTCCGCAAAGCCTTTGCCGCCGATAATCGCCCCAAAGGCATCGCCGTGGGCGGAAATATAATTGCGCACCATCTCTGTCGCGTCCCTAAACATAGGCGCAAACAGCCCGCCGCCCAAAAAAGAACGGTTTCCCGGCACGATCTGCACATAATACCCCACCGGTATGGGCAGCTTGCCCTTTGCCGCAATGTGCGCCCTGAAAGCGGGATTATACGGCGATTTATCGTGGCTGAACCGCGTGTCGCGCGCCAATTTGAAGGTTAAAGCCCTTGGCGCGTGATGGACGACGCTGCCGTCAAATTCACCAACGGCAAGTATCAGCTTTTCCAGAAAGCGCTCGAAACCGGCGTTTGCCAATTGGTAACGCGCCTTGTTTTCGTGATACCACTCACGGTTGTTGTGCCTTTCCAAATCTGAAAGATACTCTAAAATGCCGTTCATATTACTGCACCTCCCCGCTCAAAATCGTTTCCATGTCCTCGGAATGCAGGATTTTTTGCAGATAATCCTGCACCTTCTGCGGAGAGCGGTATCTCGGCAAATTCGCGAATATATGCGACTGGCTGTCTATTTCCTCCATTGCTTGAATAAAGGCTGACGCTTCCGCCTGCGCCAGCTTTGTGTATTCCAGATTGGCGGGGTCGAGCCGCCGGTTCTGTATCGCATACCCCACCCTTTGCTTACAGCCACACCTGGGCGAGGATGCAAGGCCGCAGTATTCACTTAAAAATCCGGCCATCTTATGCCGCGCGCGGGACAGGCGCTGCCGGTACGCTTCCGGCGTGATGCCCAAAATCTCGCCGCATATCTTGCTGTCCACCTTTAACATCGTTCCAAGAACATATATCAGCCGGCTTTCGGAATCAAAGCATTGGAGCATGACATTGGTGCAGGACATTTTCAGCTCCTGTGCCAGCAAATCCTCGTCCACGCCAACCGCGCGCGCGCCGCCGGCTGCCACATGCCCCGCGTCGATGTCCGCGCCGTAATACTCAAAGCTGAGCGGCGGCATCTTAGCGAACATGGATTTTTTGTAATTCAGCAGATGATTGCAGGCCACGCGGTAGACCCAGGTGGAAAACGCGCTCTCCTTTTTGAAGGTGGACAGGCTTGTGATGACGCGGACATAGATTTCCTGCGACGCGTCCTCCGCGTCGTGGGGGCTTCCCAGCATTCGCAGGGAAAGGTTGAAGACCATGTCCTGCACCCCGAGCAGCAGTTCCTCCAAGGCCTGTTCGTCGCCGCCTACCGCCTTGTCCACCAAGTAAAACTGTTCTTTTGGCATCAAGTTCTTCGCCTCCTGTATTTGAACTTCGCTATTATTAGACAGCGGCGGAACAGGGTTGTGACATAAAATTTATGCTTGTTTAACAGCCCGCATTTATTTTTTCCGAATTTAGCGCGTATTTTCCCAGGCTGAAAGGCGCAGCGGAAAGCATCGGCAATCCGCTGCACCTGGCAGAATAAACCGCTTATCGCCCGATGCAAGAAACCGGCATTCCTTTTTTGAGCGCCGGTTTTTGTGTTTTTTTCTGTAATTTATTTGCCTTTTTCGTACATTATTGCCGTGTGTCCTTTATTATATCCACATACGTCGTTTCTTTGTAGGGGCGTTCCCTAAGCGGGAGTGGCCCATGAGGTGTCC
>DOMW01000186.1:2479-2746 GCA_003510345.1 Clostridiales bacterium
AGGACACACATTGGCCACTCCCTCCCTAAGCAAAGTGTTGGAACAATAACTTTGCCAGCGCGCGCAGGCGTTTTTCGCCCAGCTTTTGCACCCGGCGGTCGGCGGTAAACAGGCCGTTTATCTCGTCCTCCACGTCGCTAAGTTGGGTGTACACGGCGGCGGACAGGCCCTTCGGCATGGCGGCCAGAACATCGCGGCGGTACAGCCTTGTAAACGCCGCGCCCAGGGCCCGGGTACCTGTTCAAAGTGATCCGTACGCTTCCAAAT
>DOMW01000135.1 GCA_003510345.1 Clostridiales bacterium
ATCCGCGGCGGCGGAGCTTGCCGTTCCGGTGCGGGAGGATGTGACTGAAAAGGCGCGGGCGCAGGTAACGCAGATGCGCTATCTGCTGGAGCACAGGATTTCGCAGGCGCGGCGCGAGCTTGCGTGGCGCAGGCAAGGCGTTTCAGAGCAGGCGGTGCGGGCGCGGCTGCAAAAGGCGGGCTTTGAAACGGCGCAGGTCAAGCGGCAATGGGCGCTTTTGATGAATGTGCTTTCTAAAAACACGCGGATGCGCTATAATGAAATGAAAGCCGCGCTTACCGGGCTGGACCCGCTGCGGGCGTTTGAGCGGGGGTATTCCATTACGCTGAAGGACGGCAGGGCGGTAAAGAGCGTTTCCGAGATAGCGGCGGGCGACGCGCTCACGATCCGTTTTGTGGACGGCAGCGCAAAGGTCGTGGCGGAGAAGATCACGCCAGGGGGGTAGTATGGCAAAAGAAAAAGACGTGGAAGCCTATATGCAGGAAATGAAAGAGATTTCGGAAAAACTCGCGGATGAGGATATCAAGCTCGGCGAGGCTGTCGGTTTATATAAAAAAGGCGCGGAGACCGCGCGGAAGATAGAGAAAATGCTGGAACAGTACGAGGAAGAAATAGAGATCATTGGAAAAGACAGTGAAGAGGTATGAACGGATGTCGGAACTTTTGACGAGATACACAGGCAGGGTAGACGAACGGCTCAAGGAATTATTGCGGCACCCGGGGATTCATCCGGTGTTGCGCGACGCGATGTATTACAGCATCGAGGCGGGCGGCAAGCGCTTCCGCCCCACACTCAACATCATGGCGAACGCGCTTTTGGGCGGCGAGGTAGAAGAGACGCTCACGATTGCCTGCGCGATCGAGATGCTCCACACCTGCTCGCTGATACACGATGATTTGCCCGCGATGGACAACGACGAGCTTAGGCGGGGCAAGCCCACAAACCACGTGGTGTTTGGCGAAGCAAACGCGATACTCGCGGGCGACGGGCTGATGAACTATGCCTACGAGGTGATGATGGACGCCGCTATGCGGTACCCGGACAAGCTCGGGCGGCATTTGCGCGCGATGCGCGAGGTGGCCTATGGCGCGGGCGTGTGCGGCATGATCACCGGGCAGTCGGCGGATATCGAAAACGAGGGCCAGATGCTGACCGAGACCGAACTCGAATACGTGCACAGGCACAAGACGGGCGACATGATAAAATCCGCGCTTGTTTCCGGGCTGCTGCTGTGCGGCCCTTCCGAGGCGCAGCTTGACGCGATGACGTTGTATGGCTACAACGTGGGCTTAACGTTCCAGATCATAGACGATATACTGGATATTACAAGTGACGCGGCGACGTTGGGCAAATCGGTGGGCAAGGACAAGAAGGCGAAAAAGTTTACGTACCCCACGTTATATGGGCTGGAGAAGTCGCGCGAGATCGCCGGGCAAAAAACGGAGCAAGCGATCGAAGCGCTCGGGATATTTGGCGCGGACGCGGACGAACTGCGGGAACTGGCGCGCGTTGTTTTGAATAGGGATAAATGATGCTATGAAGGAAATCGCGATCGACGGGCCGGCGGGCGCGGGCAAGAGCACCGTGGCGAAAGCGCTGGCGCAAAAACTGCACTATAACTATCTGGATACGGGCGCGATGTACCGCGCGGCGGCTTACTATATGATTGGGCAGGGTATAGACCCTTCGGACGCGGGGCGCGTTGTGCCCGCGCTTGCCGCTATGGATATGCGCATAGAATATGACGGGGGCGCGCAGCGCGTGATGGTGAACGGCAGCGACGTGACGCCGCATTTACGCACACCGGAGATATCAAAGGGCGCGAGCGACATTGCCGTGATACCGGAAGTGCGCCTGAAGCTGGTGGAAATACAGCGTGGCGTATCAAAAAAATATGATATTGTGATGGACGGGCGGGATATCGGCACCTACGTGCTGCCAAACGCAGATTTTAAGTTCTACGTGACGGCGAGCGCGAAAGAACGCGCAAGGCGGCGGTATCTCGAGCTGAAAGATACCGATCCGGCCGCCGATGTGGACGCGATCGAGCGGGAAATCATCGCGCGGGATGAAACGGACAGCAAGCGGGAATTCGCGCCGCTCAAGCAGGCGGAGGACGCGCTGTTTGTCGATACGACGGAACTGGATGCGCGGCAAGTGATAGAGTATCTCACCGCCGTCGTTACGGGAGCATAACAGATGTTTTACGCATTCATCCGCATACTTGCTTTTATTGTGCTGATGCCCATCTTTTTTATTCGGGTGAAGGGCAAGGAGAACCTAAAGGTAGAGGGGGGCAGCGTGATCATCGCCAACCATACGTCCAATTGGGACCCGATCATACTTGGTTTTATCGTAAAGCATACCCCTGTCTGCTATATGGCAAAAAAAGAGTTATATTCAAACGGTGTGAAGCGTTTGTTTTTGCGCCTGCTGCAAACGATACCTGTCGAAAGGGGTAAGGGCGACTTAAAAGCGGTCAAGACGGCGCTTTCTGCGCTGAAAGACGGCAAGATGCTGGGGATCTTCCCGGAGGGGACCAGAAAGGGCGGGGAAAACGGCGAAATAGGGCCGTTTGAGCAGGGGGCCGCTTTATTGGCGCTACGCGCCGACGTGCCCGTGATACCCGTATATTTACACGCGGGCGGATACCGCCTGTTTCACCGCGTGACGGCGTACGCCGCGCCGCCCGTGTACCTGCGGGATGTGGTGGGCGAACGCACCAGCAGCTCGGCGATTGGCGGGGCGACGGAATATTTGAGGGAACAGATGATAGAATTGCGAGAAAAATCATGCCGGTCATAAGGGTGGCGGAAAACGCCGGGTTTTGTTTTGGCGTGAAGCGCGCCATGAAGGCGGTGAATGACGTCATAGGCACGTACAAGCACATTTTCACGATCGGGGAGCTGATCCACAACAGAAAAGTGGTGGCCGACCTTGCCGAAAAAGGCGTGCTTGTAGTGGAGGATATCGACAGTATAGAGCCTGGAGACGATACGCTGGTGGTGATCCGTTCACACGGCGTCTCGCGGGATATCCCGGCGCGGTTGGAGGAGAGGGGCTTCTTTGTGCTCGACCTGACCTGCCCGTTTGTGAAGCGCGTACACGACAAACTGGAAAGCATGGAGGATACCTTTCCCGTTGTAATCATCGGTGCGGCCGACCACCCGGAGGTGATCGGCACGAAAGGGTGGGCGAAGGGCGAGGTGTATATCGCGGGTGACGCAGAGCAGGCGTGGGCTATCCCGCGGCTTACGCGGGCGCTTGTGGTGGCGCAGACGACGATCACCGCAAAGCTTTGGCAGGATGTAGTCGCGGCGCTTCGTGAAAAGTCGGGCGATCTTGTGCTGTTCCCTTCGATCTGCGATACGACAAAAAAACGGCAAAAAGAGGCGGAAGAGCTTTCCCGTCAATCGGACGTGATGCTGGTGGTCGGCGGGATGAATTCATCAAACACGCGCAAGTTATACCGCATATGCGCGCAAAATTGTAAAAAAACGTTTCATATAGACGATGCGGCGCAAATAGTTCTTGAAAATATCGGAAACGATGATATAATTAGTATTGTTGCGGGCGCATCTACGCCCGATTGGTTAATTAGGGAGGTACAGACACGGATGAGCGAAGTCGATAAAGTACAGGAGCCGACTATCACGGACGAGCGGGAAAACGGACAAGTGGCACAGGCAAACGAAGAACAGGCGCGGCAGCCGCAGGAAAGCACAGAGCCTGAAGCGGAAGCTACAAAAGCGGTGGCGGAAGAAGCGCCCGGCGAAGATCAGCAGGAAGAACATGCGGATGAGCATACGGACTTCATGGCGGAGATCGATAAATCGTTTGTAAATATCAGACGGGGCCAGCTTGTTACCGGAACGGTCGTGCAAATATCCGATGATGAAATATGCGTGAATATTGGGTATAAATCCGATGGCATTATAAAGAAAGAAAACCTTACGTCTACCGGCGACGCGGTGCCGGCGGACTTGTTTCAGGTGGGGGATGAGATCGAGGCGGAAGTCGTTACGATGAACGACGGGGAAGGCAATGTGGTGCTTTCCAGGAAATCGATCGAATCGAAGCTGAAATGGAAAGAGCTGCTGGAAAACCTCGATACGGACAAGATCCATGTCGTCAAGGTAGATAAAGTGGTTAAGGGCGGTGTTTTGGCAAAGCTGGAGGGATATGACGCGTTCATTCCCGCGTCGCAGCTTTCGCTCAAATACGTGGAAGATTTGTCTGAATTTGTAGGCAACGACCTCGAGGTGAGCATTATCGAAGCCGACAAACGGCAGCGGCGCTTTGTTCTTTCGCACAAGGCGATTTTGCAGCAGAAAGCGGCGGAAGAGGAATCAAAACTGTACGAAGGTTTCCATAAAGGCGATAAAGTGGCGGGCAAGGTCAAACGGCTGACGGATTTTGGCGCGTTTGTGGATGTCGGCGGTATCGACGGCCTGCTGCATATTACAGATATTTCGTGGGCCAAAGTGAAGCATCCTTCGGACACATTGAAGGTAGACGACGAGATCGAAGTAATGGTATTGAATGTCGACCCGGAAAAGAAGCGGGTATCCCTTGGGTTAAAACAACTGCTACCCAAACCGTGGGATCTCGCGCCGGAAAAATATATCGTGGGCGATACGGCTTCGGGCACGGTGGTGCGCATCATGCCGTTTGGCGCGTTTGTATCGCTTGAGCCGACGATCGACGGGCTTATCCATATTTCACAGGTGACGAACAGGCGGCTGGAAAAAGTGGAGGAAGAGCTTAGGATCGGCGACAAGATCACGGCCAAAATTATGGAAGTGAACCCGGCGAAAAAACGGATCAGCCTTTCTATCCGCGCATTGATGGACGAGCCGGAAAAAGTGGAAAAGGTGAAATCGGAACATAAGGATAAAGACGAGAAATTCCATTATGAGATTCCGCCGGCAGAGGCGGCGACGTCTTCACTGGCCGACTTCTTCCCAAAAGCGGAAGAGGAAGAAAAGCCGGAAGAGCAGTAAGTATGAAATAACATGCTAAAGGGGGGCATATCATGTGCTCTCTTTTTTTAAGGAGAAAACTATACTATGCAGCCAAAATATAAACGCGTCATTATGAAAATAAGCGGTGAAGCGCTGTGCTCCGCGAAAAACCGGCCGCTTGACTTTGAGATCATCAGTAATGTGACAGACCAGATTATAGAGATCGCGCAGGCGGGCGTGGAGGTGGGCATTATTGTGGGCGGCGGCAATATATGGCGCGGCGCGCGCGTAGGCGCGCACATGGACCGCACGACCGCCGATTATATGGGTATGCTGGCGACGGTGATAAACGCGCTTGCCTTGCAGGAAAATATAGAGGAAAAGGGCCTGCAAACCCGGGTGCAGACCGCCATTGAAATGCGCCAGATCGCCGAGCCGTATATTCGGCGAAAGGCGGTGAAGCACCTTGAGAAAGGCCGCGTCGTCATATTTGCCTGCGGAACGGGCAACCCGTATTTTTCTACGGATACGGCTGCGGCACTCCGGGCGGCGGAAATGGAAGTGGAGCTTATTATGCTGGCGAAAAATGTGGACGGCGTGTATGACAGCGACCCCAGGGAAAACCCGAATGCTGTGCGGTATACCACTTTGAGTTATCTGGACGTCATCAACAGAGGCCTGGCCGTAATGGATAATACCGCGATCACCCTTTGTATGGATAATTCCATACCGATCAATGTGTTTGGCGTGAACGAGGAAAAGAGCATTGTGCGCGTGGTTTCCGGGGAAGAGATCGGCACGATGATACAGGTGTGAGCGGAGATGGAAGTGGCTGCAAAGGCAGCGCCAAGTGAATCGTATTTATGGTAAGCTCACGCAAAAAACAATAAATTTGGAAAGAAGTGCTGTCAAAATGGATGAAATGAAGTATTGTCAAAGTTGCGGTATGCCACTTGCTTCAAAGGAAGTATTGGGGACAAACAAAGACGGCGGTAGTAATGATGAATACTGTATTTATTGCTATAAGGGCGGCGCTTTTACATCTGATGCAACAATGGAAGAAATGATCGAAATCAGTGTAAAACACATGAGCGAATCTGGAATGTTAAAGGAACAAAACAAGACGGACACAGAAGCGCGTGAATTTATGTATAGCTTCTTCCCGAAACTCAAAAGGTGGAGCTAATAAGTATAATCCGCGCCTTTAAGAGGATGTGCAGAACTTGCGGTTCTGAAAGGGGTAAAGCGCATGAATACAGCGGATATAGTTGGCTTGCTTGTTCTGTTTATATTGGCGATTGCCTCATTTATTATTTCATACCGGCAATTCAAAGAAAAGGGGTTTTTGTTCAACAACGCCTATGTTTTCGCTTCAAAAGACGAACGCAAAAGTATGGACAAAAAGCCGTACTACAGACAATCGGCTATCGTGTTTCTATGTGTTGGGATAGCGTTTTCTGTTATGGCGCTCTGTATAGTTTTGCGCTTGCAATGGCTGCAATATATTGCACTATGCATATTTGTTGTAGTTATTGTCTATGCAATCGTATCTTCAATAAAGAATGGGGCGAAACGTAAGCAACACATAGTATAAGCATAATCAGGCAGGGTAACGGCATGGTATCCATAAGAATACCCGGCAGCATATTATATAATGAATAGTATAGTGTCTATGTTTTACAGGAGGGTTGAACAATGTCGGAGGGATTGACGCGGGAACAAGAATTACGTATGCAGCATAGCGCGGAAATGGCACAGTTAATCAGAGCGTTCAAAGAGCGCTTTGGCGACGAGGCATATCAGGTAGCAGCACAGCTAAATGGTAATAAGGCTTTTTCAGAGTGGCGGGAATTGGCCAAAAAGAGTGAAAACAATTCTATTGAGTCGCTGATCAACCTCCTTTGGGAGCCGTTGAGAGCGCAGGGCTTTGAATATGAGGTTTTTAAAACAGATGCCGGATATCAAATGAAATGTACGCGCTGCGGGTTTTATGAGATGGCTAAATATTGCGGCATAACCGAAGAAGCCTTTTATATGATTTGTGAAGCCGACGCATATATCGCGGAAGGGTTTAACCCGAACATTGGTTTCAAAAGGACAAAGACACTGATGCAGGGGCATGATTGCTGTGACCACTTTTATTATTACAAGGATAAAGGAAAAGTTACATGAGTATATCGTGCGCGGACTATTAGGCATATCTTTGAGAGATAAGGCGTAAGGGGCAGTTCTGTGCTAGAATTAAGACCGCTTAGCGATGACGATATATCATTGGTAGAAGTTTGGCTCAATAAGGAGCATATAAAAAGATGGTACGAAATACCACATATTGGCATCACGATTGCTGATTGGATGCGTGAAATCCAAGAGCGCAATGGAGAATTTCGGTGGATTACATATCTTATTGCTATGTATCGGGAGCAGCCGATTGGGTTATGCCTATACTATAAATGCACGGACAGCAACGATGAAGATTTCGGAACACTTCCGCCGGCAGGCTCATACGGAATTGATTATCTAATAGGAGAAGAAACATATCTTGGCAAATGTTTGGGTAAAAGAATTATAGCTATGCTTGTTGATAAAATTTTTTCTTTTACGGATGCCGAGAGAGTTACCGCTGAAATTGACAAAGATAATAAGGCTTCCGAGAAAGCTTTGTTATCATGCGGTTTTACCTTGCTTGATGTTCAGCGCAGCCGCTATGTTATTCGTAAAGATTAGAGTTCTTCTGAAACTAACCCGAACCATCGAACCATCGAACCAAAGGTTCGCGGTTCGCGGTTCGCAGTTTTAGAAGAAGTCTATTATGTCCATGCTAAATACCGAGTTTAATCCGCAAAAACACAAGAGTATTTCCACTTGCCGTTTATTTTTTCTACAACGGCGGTAAGTTTTTCACCTTCAAAAACAGCCGCTGTTTGGGAATTGATTTGAGAAGGGAAGGCAGGCTTGTTTTCCAAAATCGGCGCAAGCGGCTTGCCTTGGATAATTTTTTGCGCGTCTTCCGGCGTTACTTCAAACCACGGCAGCCCAAGCGCGCCGATAATGGTTTTGTCTATAGGCTTCAAAAAGCCCGCCGTTTCAGGCACATTACTTAACGATGTTAACTTAACACTGTTAACCGAATTTTCAAGCCTGAAATCCGCAACCCGCGTTCGAACTAAATTTGACAAATGCGCCCTGCTTTCCGCCGCGCAGGCTATGTCGCGCGCAAGAGATCGGATATAAGTGCCGCTTGAGCAGCGCACAAAAATTTCCGCAAAGGGAGGCTGCCAAGAGCGCAGTTCCAAATCGTAAACAGTTACAGGACGTTTTTTCATTTCAGGCGCGACGCCTTGGCGGGCAAGAGCGGAAGCCCGCTGTCCGTTTATGTGAATCGCCGAATACGCGGGCGGCGACTGCATAATATTTCCGGTAAACAGGCTTAAAGCCTGCTCTACTTTTTCGCGGGAAGGCAGAGGCGCTTCGGCGATTATTTTTCCTTCCGGGTCCAGGGTGTCGGTTTCCGCGCCGAATTTTATTGTACCAAGGTACTCTTTATCGCAGCCTGAAAACCATTGGCTTAGTTTAAGCGCGCTCCCCGCAAGAACAACAAGCAGCCCCGACGCGAATTTGTCCAAAGTGCCTGTGTGTCCGACTTTTCCCGTACCAAGCGCGCGTTTAATGTCGCGTAACGCGTCAAACGAAGTAAGCCCCGGCTTTTTGTTGAGTAATATCAATCCCGAATTAGTCATTACTTACTTTATCAGAGGTTTCCGCCTGCACAAGTTCTTCTAACTTTTTAACCATTTTAAAACCTTCGCCTATACTTATGTCAGCGTGAAAGCGCAGGCGAGGGGTTTTTCTTATATGCATTGTCCGGTTTAACTGCGACTGAATAAATCCAGCCGCGCTTTGAAGTCCTTCCACTCCCTTTTCTATATTTTTTCCGCGAATATCGGAAACATAAATATCGGCGTAGGACAGGTCTTTTGAAACTTCCGCTTTTGTGATTGAAAGAAAAGGATTTACCCTGTTATCTTTTATCCTGCCTTCCACAATGAGCGCGCCGATTTTCTGCCGGATTTCCTGCCCAAGCCTTTCAATTCGATATTGAGACATATAAATTTATCTTATAACTTCCGCTTAATTTCGATAATTTCGATTGCTTCGATTTGATCGCCTACCTTGATATCGTCAAAATCCTCAAGACCGATACCGCATTCATATCCCGCGGCGACTTCCCGCGCATCGTCTTTAAAGCGTTTAAGCGAGGCTATTTTTCCGTTGAAAATTACAACATCATCTCTTATAAGATTTACGGTGTGGCTTCGTTTTACGGTTCCCGTTAACACATAACAGCCGGCAATAGTGCCAATCTTCGGCACTTTGAACGTATCGCGGACTTCGATTGTCGCCGCAACCTGTTCTTTTGTTTCAGGCTTTAACATTCCTTCCATTGCCTGCTGTATTTCTTCCACCGCTTTGTAAATAACATTGTATTTTTTAATATCAACTTTTTCCTGCTCGGCTAATATTTTCGCCTTAGGCAGAGGACGCACATTAAAACTGATAATAATAGCGTTAGACGCAATCGCAAGGTCTACGTCGCCTTCGTTAACAGGACCGGGAAGGGCCTGAATTACATGAAGACGAATTTCTTTTGTAGAAAGTTTTTCCAAACTTGATTTTAACGCTTCCGCGGAACCTTGAACGTCAGCTTTAATAATAACTTTAAGTTCCTGAATCGCGCCGTCGCTTATCATATCATGGATATTTTCCATTGTAACTTTTTTCAAAGTTTTTGCGTCGTCAAAACGTTTCAGTTCCTGCCGTCTGGAAGAATATTCTCTCGCGGTTTTTTCATCTGCTACAACTTGTATAGGATCGCCCGCGTTCGGAATACCTTCAAACCCGAGGACTTCAACCGGCATTGAAGGCGTCGCCTTAGTAATGCGTTCCCCTTTGTCGTTGAAAATGGCGCGGACTCTGCCCGACCAAATACCCGCGACAAATGAATCGCCTATCGCGAGAGTTCCTCTTTCTATCATTACGGTGGCGACAATGCCCCGTCCGTGATCGACTTTTGATTCCAGGATTTTTCCTTCGGCGGCGCATTGGAAATTGGCTTTTAATTCCAGCATCTCGGCTTCGAGCAAAATCGCTTCAATAAGTTTATCTATACCTGTTTTTTTCAAAGCTGAAATTTCCACAAACGGAGTTTTCCCGCCCCAGTCTTCAGGCATAAGTCCTAAATCGGAAAGCTGGCTTTTTACCTTGTCGGGGTTTGCTTCCGGCTTGTCAACTTTATTAACAGCGACAATGATGGGAACCTTCGCTTCTTTCGCGTGGTTAACCGCTTCGATTGTCTGAGGCATAACGCCGTCGTCCGCGGCGACAACAAGAACAACAATGTCCGTTATCTGCGCGCCGCGCGCTCTCATGCGGGTAAACGCTTCGTGACCGGGCGTGTCCAAAAATGTAAGGCTGCCGTCCGGCGTTTCTACCATGTACGCCCCGATATGCTGGGTAATTCCGCCGAATTCCGTGGCAATCACATTGGTGCTGCGGATCGCATCGAGGGTTTTTGTCTTTCCGTGGTCAACGTGTCCNNTGTCCCATAACAGTAACAACAGGCGGACGCGGCAGCATTACGGCATTTTCGTCCGATGTGGTTTCTATTACCGTTTCATCATAAAGACTGACAATTTTTACTTCAGATCCGAACTCGGCGGCGAGAATTGACGCTGTATCGGCGTCAATCTGCTGATTGATTGTGTACATCTGCCCCATGCTCATTAATTTTTGTATCAAGTCCGCCGCTTTAAGATTCATTTTACGCGCCAGCTCGGATACGGAAATAACTTCAGATATGCTGATTNNATTTCGGCACAGGGTTTGTAATATTGGTTATTTTTTTCTTGGTTTGAAGGAGTTTTTCCTCCATTTCAAGTTCTTTTTCTTTGCGGTTGTAAACAGGTTTTTTAGCGATAAATTTCCGCTTGCCGGGCGTTTTGCCTTCAGGCGGCGGCGCGCCGGGAGCAGCTCCAATTCCCGGGCGGTTCCCCCCTTGAGGACGGTTAAAACCGCCGCCTTGAGACGAACCATGCGCGCCGCCCGCAGGACGCTGAAAGCCGCCTTG
>DOMW01000267.1 GCA_003510345.1 Clostridiales bacterium
TAGGCGGCGAAACGGCGGAAATGCCGGGGTTTTACGAGGCGGGCGAATACGACCTCGCGGGTTTTTCGGTGGGGATCGTGCGCAAAGACAAGATCATTAACGGAAGCAAAATAGAGGAAGGCGACGCCCTGGTCGGCCTCGGGTCTTCGGGGGTGCATTCCAACGGGTTTTCGCTGGTGCGCAAATTGTACCCGATGGACGGTTCGCTTAAAACCGCGCAAGCGGGCGGCGGCTCTTTGGGCGAACTGCTGCTCGCGCCCACAAAAATTTATGTGAAGCCCGTACTGGCGCTGATCGAAAGCGTGGAAGTGCGGGGTATCGCGCATATTACGGGCGGCGGGTTTTATGAAAACATACCGCGCACGCTTCCCAAAGGCATGGGGGCGCGCATCCATCTCGGTTCGTGGGAAATGCCCAAAGTTTTTGAAAAAATAATGGAAGACGCGCAGCTTTCCGAGCGCGACGCGTTTGGTACGTTTAACATGGGTGTGGGGATGGTTGTGGTGGTGCCGCGGGAGCAAGCGGAAAAAGCGGTGGAGCTGCTGCGCGGCAGCGGTGAGAAAGCGTCGGTCATTGGCAAGGTGGTGGCGGGGGAAGGGGTCAAGCTATGGGAATGAAAACATTCGCGGTGCTTGCTTCCGGAAACGGTACGGATTTCCAAGCGCTGATCGACGCGGTGCAGAAGGGGAAGATCAACGCGCAAATCGCCTGCCTTATCGCGGGAAAGCCGGGTATTTACGCCATTGAGCGGGCGGAGCGGGCAGGCATTCCCGCCAAGGTGGTTTGCAAGCGCGATTACCCGGACGCGGCGGCGTTTGACCTCGCGATCCGTGACGCGCTTATGGAAGCCCGGGTGGATTTCGCTGTGCTGGCGGGCTACCTCAGCATACTCGGGGAACAGACGGTGCGCGCGTTCCGCAACAAGATTATCAATATCCACCCAGCGCTCATCCCCAGCTTTTGCGGCATGGGGTACTACGGGCACAATGTGCACAGGGCCGTGCTGGAGTCGGGCGTGAAGCTTTCGGGGGCCACCGTGCATTTTGTGGACGAGACGGCGGATACCGGGCCGATCATCATGCAGGACACCGTGCCCGTCCTCGATACGGATACGGTGGAAAGCCTCGCCATCCGCGTATTGCAAAAGGAACACGAGATGCTGCCAAAGGCGGTGGCGCTGATGGCGGAGGATAAACTGGAAGTAGCGGGCAGGCGTGTGATAATTAAACAATAACAAGGGAGTATGGTAATAATGAAGAAAAAGGCGTTTATCAGTGTGTTTGACAAGGCGGGCGTGGTGGAGTTTGCCAAGAACCTCGCTGCGTTGGGGTTCGATATCCTCTCTACCGGCGGCACGCAGCGCGCGCTGGAGCAGGCGGGTGTGGCTGTCACGAACGTATCGGATATCACAGGTTTCCCGGAATGCCTGGACGGCAGGGTGAAGACGCTGCATCCCAAAATACACGCGGGCATACTCGCCATGCGCGGCAACCCGGATCATATGAAGCAGCTCGGCGAGCTGGGTGTGGATACCATCGACGTGGTGGCTGTAAACCTGTACCCGTTTAAGCAGACGGTGGAAAAACCGGGCGTTACGCTGGAGGAAGCGATAGAAAATATCGATATCGGCGGGCCGACCATGCTTAGGGCGGCCGCTAAAAACTGGCAGGACGTCGCCGTAGTGATAGACGCCGCCGATTACGATACGGTCATAAATGAGCTGAAGCAGGGCGAAATCTCAAAAGAGACGAAGTTTTACCTTGCGGCAAAGGTGTTTGAGCACACGGCGGCTTACGACGCGCTGATCGCGGGTTACCTGCGCCCCAAAACAAAACAAACAGGGCTGCCCGAAAAGCTAACGATCACACTGGAAAAGCAGCAGGAGATGCGCTATGGCGAAAACCCGCACCAGGGCGCCGCTTTTTACCGCGAGCCGCTTGCCGTGCCAGGCAGCCTGGCGAATGCCGAGCAACTGAACGGCAAAGAGCTATCCTTCAACAATATAAACGACGCGGCGGGCGCGCTCGATACGCTGCGGGAGTTTTCCGACACGACGGTTGTGGCGGTGAAGCACGCAAACCCGTGCGGCGTGGGCAGCGCGCAGACAGTGCATGAGGCGTATATGAAAGCGTATGAGAGCGACCCGGTGTCCATATTCGGCGGCATCGTCGCGGTGAATACGGAGGTGGACGAGAAGACGGCGGCGGAAATGTCGCGCATTTTCCTTGAGATTGTGATTGCCCCGTCATATACAAAGGAAGCGCTTGCGCTGCTGTGCCAGAAAAAGAACCTGCGGGTGCTGCGGCTGCCGGATATCTCCGCGAAGCTGCCACAGGGCGCGTTCGACGCCAAAAAGGTGCTGGGCGGTATGCTGGTGCAGGAAGTAAACCGGAAGCTGCTGGACGGCGAATTGAAAGTGGTCACAAAGCGCAAGCCTACCGAGGATGAACTGGAAAACCTGGAATTTGCTTTCAAGGTCGTAAAGCATGTGAAGTCAAACGGCATTGCTATCGCAAAAGACCTCGCGACGCTGGGGATCGGCCCGGGGCAGACAAACCGCATCTGGTCTACCCAAATGGCGATCGAGCGGAGCGGCAGGGAAGTGAAGGGCGCGGTTTTGGCGTCCGACGCGTTCTTCCCGTTCGACGACTGCGTGGAGGCGTGCGCAAAGGCGGGTATTACGGCGATTATACAGCCGGGCGGCAGCGTGCGCGATGAAGACTCGATCAAAAAATGCGACGAATACGGCATCGCGATGGTGTTCACAGGGATACGGCATTTTAAGCATTAGAGTGCGGGGAGGGTGTTATGTTCAAAGAAATCACTACAAAGGAGTTTGGCGGCAACGCTTTTTCCATGATCGGGCGCGACTGGATGCTGATTACCGCGGAAAAAGACGGCGTGGCCAATACTATGACCGCGCAATGGGGCGGCATGGGCTATATGTGGGGTAAGGATGTGGTGTATGCCGTCATCCGCCCGCAGCGCTATACGAAGGGATTTGTGGATGCGGCGAAGCGTTTTTCCCTTTCCTTTTTGCCGGAGGAACACAAGAAAACAATGACATACCTCGGCACGGTTTCCGGGCGGGATGAGGACAAGATAAAAAAGAGCGGCCTTACGCTCGCCTATGCGGACGGTGTGCCGTATTTTGCGCAGTCAGATACGGTGATCACGGCAAAAACGCTGTACGCGCAGGAGATGGCGGGGCAGTGCTTTACAGACGCGCCGCTCGCCGGGCAGTGGTACCCGGAAAAGGATTTTCATACGCTGTATATTGCGGAAGTGGAAAAAATGCTGGTGAAGGAACAGGAGAAATAATCACTTGAAAAAGGTATTGATCGTGGGAAGCGGCGGCAGGGAACACGCCATCGCCTGGAAGCTGAAACAGTCGAAGGAACCGCTGGAGTTATATTGCGCGCCGGGCAACGGGGGCATTTCCGAGCTTGCCGCGTGTGTGGATATTGCCGCGGCGGATGTTGCCGGTATGGTGGGATGGGCGCAGGAAAACGCGATGGACCTGGTGTTTGTCGCGCCGGACGACCCGCTCGCCCTGGGTATGGTGGATGCGATGAAGCGGGCGGGCATACGCGCGTTCGGGCCGGACAAAGCGGCGGCGGAAATAGAATCGTCCAAGGCGTATTCCAAGTGGCTGATGAAAAAGTACGGCATCCCGACGGCGGCGTTTGAGGTGTTCAGCGATGGGCAGGCGGCGCTCGCGTATGTGGAGGCGGCGCAAATGCCCGTTGTGGTAAAAGCGGATGGCCTTGCGCTCGGCAAAGGCGTGCTTATTTGCGATACGGCGGAACAGGCAAAAGCCGCGGTGACGGAGATCATGATAGAAAAAAAGTTCGGTGAAGCGGGCAGCCGCGTGGTCATAGAGGAATTCATGACCGGGCCGGAGGTGTCTGTGCTGGCGTTTTGCGACGGGAAAACGATACGCCCGATGGTATCCGCGCAGGATCACAAGCGCGCGTGCGACGGCGACGCGGGCCTCAACACGGGCGGCATGGGGACGTTTTCACCTACGCCTAAATATACGGAAGAAGTGCGCGCCTTTGCGGAGCGCGAAATATTTGAGAAGACGGTGGACGCGCTGCGCGAGGAAGGCAGGCCGTTTTCCGGCGTGTTGTTCTTCGGGCTGATGCTTACGCCAGAGGGGCCAAAAGTGCTGGAATACAACGCGCGGCTGGGCGACCCGGAATGCCAGTCTGTTTTCATGCTGATGGAGAACGACCTTTGGGACGTCATAAACGCGGTGATAGACGGCAGGCTTCACGAGATAGAGCTGCGGTGGAAGAAGGGCAGCGCGGTGTGCGTGGTCATGGCTTCGGGCGGCTACCCCGGCAGTTACGAAAAAGGAATCGCTATTACCGGCCTTGATACTGTGGATGGGGATGTGGCAATATTCCACGCGGGCACAAAAAAAGAAAACGGCCGCTATTATACAAACGGCGGCAGAGTACTGGGCGTAACGGCAATGGGAGAAACGATGGAAGCGGCGCGCGAAAAAGCGTATGCCAACGTGGCGAAGATCAAGTTTGAAGGGGCGCATTACCGCACGGATATCGGGATAAAGTGAAACACTATTCGCAAGCTGTCAATAAAGGCACGGTCTGTGGAGAGCTATTTTTCATGTAGTATTGTTTTATAACATAGGCGACATAGGTGATGTATCGCCGGGCGGTACAGATTTCTTATG